>JAAANX010000177.1 GCA_009909085.1 Cyanobacteria bacterium GSL.Bin1
GCCCTCCAGGAGGTGCAAGGATTTTGTCCAATTTTACCCCATTTCTGCGCGTTAAAGAACCTCTTGAAGGGACTCAAACCTTGATCAGTCCTGATTTCTAGATTAATTCAGCAAGCCCTAATTATCAACGATGATCGGCTGGGTAACATCAATACTTTCATCCACAACCACCGGTCGTGCATTAACAGAAAAAGGCAAGAAGCGCAGGAAACGTCGGAAGTCTGGTGCAGAGAAGCCTTGAGCAAAATTAGCAAAGACACTGACTTCCTCAGTGACATCATAAATGGCTCCCACATTAAAGACTACATCATCAAAACTAACGTCACCGCCGGTTACTTCATCAGGAATCGCAGCGCCAGCAAAATCAATATCTCCCAAGACATTAAAGTCATCGACTGACATATTGAATCGTTCAAAGCGTAAGCCCCCACTGAGCGCAAGCTCTTCTGTCGCTTGCCAATCCAACTGGCCAAAGGCACCAAAGGTTTCTAAATCATAAGGCGGAGAAAAGAATTCCTCATCCACCTTAATAAATTCATTGCTACCACTGTTATCAAAGACACCAGGGTCAAAAATTTCTAAGGGTTGTTCAATGGATTCATCCGCGTAATCTACGCCCCACAGTACATCCAAATTACTCGTTAAAGGCGTTTCAATGTCTAGACGAGCACCAACTTTTTCCGATTCCGTTACTGTTCGCGAAACCGATTCAAAAATGGTAGCTCGGTTATCGACTGGAATAGTGAGGGTTGTGGACTCCTTATAAAAAGCTTGTAAATCAAGTTGACTGCCACCAAGATCGTCATGGGAGTAATTTAAACTCAGTGTTAAGTCCTCGCGACCGGGTAAATCCTCCAGTTCCAATTCTCCCGATGTTTCTAGAGGTCGGGCTTTGGTTCGTTCATCAAGATCATCCACACTGGGATCAGAAATTGTGGGCGGGTCTTGTTTATCATCAAAATAATTAACCGTTAACTGTAAGCGCTGGTCTGGCGTGAAATCAACACCGGCTTTGGCAAGGATATTAAACGTTTCTAAATTATCTAATCCTTGTGAGCGACCGACAGGAATAATATCTCCCTCCGCATCAAAGCTATTACCCGTTTCTTCGTATGAGGCGGCAAGCAGATAATCAAATTGCCCAACTTGACCGGAGAAAAATTGTTCGACCCCTGCACCGAAACTCTGCTCAAAATCCGAGAGAGACAGGCGAGGACCAATCGAGACCTTAGTCCGAGCAGTAAACACTTCTTCTGGTTGACGGGTAATAATATTAATAATGCCACCACTGGCTTCTGCCCCATAAATTGAACTGGGACCGCGCACGACTTCCACCTGTTCCAAGGCATTAGGGGCAATACTGCGTAAATCTTGGAAGACGCTAAGGTTACTATCCACAGGAACGCCATCAATTAAGACAGAGGGTTCCCGACCGCGCAACGATTGAGCCCGATTGGAGGCACTTTGGCTAGGCGGACCCAATCCTGGAACAGTATTCCCAAGAATATCAGGAAGGTTATTCGAGAGTTGCGATTATTGTTCAATTTCTTCTCGATTAACAACGGTTGTAGAACGGGGAATGTCCCTAGGATCTTCTTCAGTTCGGGTTGCAGTTACCACCAGTTCAATAACACCGTCTTCAGTTTCACTTCCTTCTGTTACAGCTGCAGCAGGCGTGGGTTCTGCTTCTGGGGTTGGCGAAGGAGTGGTTTGGGCTAAACTGCCTTGTTCGGGAAGATTGACAGCTAGTCCTTGCGCCGTTGACTCAATATTCACTTTGGGAAGAGTGGTTGCCCCAAGGATAATGACGCGAACACTGTTAGGATATTTCTGAATTACCCTAATTTCAGCAATTTCAACAGATGGGTCGGAGATTTGAATGCTTTCTCCTTCGGCTAACTGTAACTGTGTATCAATAATATCGATGAAAAGGGTATCTTCTCCGACTGGCGTCTGGAACGTTTGTAGGGGTTCCTCCGTTGGCGTGATTAGTAAGAGTTGGAGGTTATTCTCACCTGTGCTATTGACTTGAATGTCAGTAACCGGAGAGGGAGCCGCATGAACAACACTGGTTACTAACATTGATGTAATAGGAATTACGGCATAACCAAGAAGGGATTTTTGAATCAGATTCACTGTTATCTTATTAAAAGTTAGTATCAATTATTGGTTGTCACAGTCTATCACTATATCACTTGAGAAATCTTTTTAATAATAAAAATCAAATGGGTTGAACTTTACGGAGTAACGCTGAGTTGAGAGACTCTAAAAAAAGTAAGCAGTGACTTAGTTTTAGGACTTTGTAGATTCCGTTGACTGAATCAGGAATTTGATAATTGTTTGCTGAGGTACTTGAGAAGACGCGGTTCTGCTGAGTGGAGGAAAAAGTGATTCCCGGGAAAAGTTTTCTTGGTGAAATCGGCGCTGGTGTGTTCGCGCCATCCTTTTAAGCCGCCTTTGCGACTGGCAGGATCGCGCCACCCGCCAAAAGCAGTAATGGGACAGGGAAGGGGGGTTTGTTCGGTGTACTGGTAGGTTTCACATACGGCAAAATCTGCACGTAAAATGGGCAACATCAGTTGCATCATTTCTGGATCATCAAGAATAGTAGAAGATGTCCCTTTTAACCAGCGCAATTTCTCAATCAGTTCTTCATCGGGGAGGTTATAGCTAGGGGGATCATCTTCAGGGAATTGGGGGGCACGACGACCAGAAACGAAAAGATGAGTGGGTAACGGTTGACCTTCATCGCGCAAGGTGCGAGTCAGTTCAAAGGCAATTAAAGCCCCCATGCTGTGACCGAAGAAGGCAAAGGGTTTGTCCAGATAAGGAGTAATGATCGGAATAAGTGCGCTGACCAATTTGTTTAAGTCAGTAAAAGGGGTTTCTTTGCGCCGTCGTCCATGTCCAGGGAGTTCAGCCGGACAGAGTTCGACTGTATCCGAGAAATGATTAGACCAATTGCGAAAAATTTGGGCGCTTCCCCCGGCATAAGGGAAGCAAAACAAACGCAGGGTTGCTTGTGGATTAGATGGGAGAGGCTTAAACATGGAGATTGGTGGAACTGCACAAATTATTATAATCAGCGATAGTAATTATAGAGTTAGCAGTTTGATCATCCTTGCCGTCTAGTTTTACTTACTGTTTGTGTCTGTTGCTAACGCTGCTTCAGAAACCATAACTGGAACGATCAGAGTAACATTACTAACAAAAGGGAGGAGATTTCTTCGAGTTAATATCGCTCCCATCCCAAGACTGTTTCCCATCGACGGCAAACAAACTGACCACTAATTCCCACTAACAGCAAACCAACTGAGCACAATACATACAGTAAAGCCATTCCTGCTCCTTCCCTGGTGCCAAAGATAGTTCCCAATAAAGGCGTTAAACTTCCCCCTTCCATCATGGCCGGTTCAAAGACTTGATCGGCTAAGGGACCTGCTAAGGCTACTCCAACCGCAGAAGTTAACTGCATAGAGAGAGAACGTACGGAAAAGACCCGCCCTTGAGCCTTTGGATTCACTTCGTTAAGCCAAATGGTTGCATGAGAACTATTCATCAAAGGAAAATTAAGAGAGGAGCCAAATTGGGCAACTAACCAAATCCATGGCACTTGTCCCAAGCCCAAAATCACTTTAAAGATGCCAGCCCCCATCATTCCTGAAAATAAAGCCTTCAGTTTCTGGGTGGGAGCGCCCCGAGTACTCAGAATAGTTGCACTCAATACGCCAGCAATGCCAGCAGCAGAATGAATCCAACCCAAAACTGTTGTATTGTTATCCGTACGGGCTAAAATCATGGGTCGTAGTAACACTCTTCCTAAATCATGGAGAAATTTAAATAGCAACCGAATCAGCAACAAGGTTGTCAACCCACGATGGTTGAGGAGATAGCGGATGCCATAACTGAAACGTTGCCAAAAGGATTCGGAAGGAGAAGGTTCGGTTTCGGTGGTCGAAGGTTGCGGAATGGGTTGGGTGATTAAGGTGACAATTGCGAAGCTAAACGTAGCAAGATCAATGACGATAATTCCGGTTAATCCGATTAAAGGATAAAGCGCACCTGCTAGCGCCGGCGCCATTATAGAAGAACCATAGTTAAATGTGGAATTCATACTCGTTGCCCGCGAATACTGGTTAGGAGGCACTAGCATAGCAACTGAAGTGGAGTAGGAAAGCCCCTGTAGTAAGCGAAAGCCACTATTCACTGCTGCTGTTAGGTAAATATGCCAAATTTGTAGTACCTCCAGCCAAAACAAAATCCCTAAAACCATGGTTGAAAGGGCAGTCACACAATTACCCAAGATCATGAGATATTTACGAGGGTAGCGATCAACCAGCACCCCTGCATAGAGACTCAAAGCAATGCGGGGCAGTTGGGATGCGAGACCAACCCAAGCCATAGCGGTAACTGAGTGGGTGAGTTCCCATACCCAAATACTGATGGCAAAGTTGGTCATCTGACTGCCGATGGTGGAGATGAGTTGACCAAACCAAATAATAATAAAAGTACGCATTAATTGTGGCTATTTTTGAGGTATTAAATAGCTTATTTTGAAATTTACCGAAATATGGTTTGTAAAAGAAATAATATGAGAATTTTCAATTAATCCAGTAAATATTTAAACAGGTCATCAATAAAAAGATGAGCAGACAAAATTCCAGAACCACGGTTACTTAATTCATAAACTCTCTCTTGTTGTACGGCTTTCAATTTTGACCATAACGGATGGTTCGTTACTCGCTCTTTGATAGACTCATCATCTTCTGTAAACAAAATAACGTCAGCGTCATTTAATTGGGGAATTTGTTCAAAACTAACATTTTCATAAGACTTATTTTTAGCTTGTATCTTTGGACGAGAAATGCCTGCATCCTCTAGGATTAACCCCCGAAATGACTCTTTCATATAAAAGCGAAGATTAGAGGGTCGAAAACGAACGATAGCAACTTTGATATGATTAATCTTTTCTCCCATTTCTGCTTGAAGTTTTTCAAGTCGTTGATAATATTCCTCCATGACTTGTTCACCTTGTTCAGGTTTTCCGAGGGCTTCAGCATGCTTGGCCAAGTTCTCTTTCCAATGACCTCCTGTTCCTTCTGTAAAAACAGTTGGCGCAATTTGGGATAGCTTACTATAGACATCTTCCTGCCAATCTTTGTTACCTAAAATTAAATCGGGTTCTAGGGACAAGATTTTTTCTAGATTGGGTTGAGTGGTATGACCAACATTAGTTAATTTTTGTACTTTTGATCTTACTTCTACTGGGAAATCAGGATTCACTAAAACCGTATCTGTAGTTGCGCCACCAACTAGTGGAGCATTTAAGGTAATGCTATGCTCTAAAGCGCTACTATCAATGGCAACAACTCGCTTGGGCTCTTGTGGCACTTCAGTTGTTCCCATCGCGTGTTCAATGGTCCGGGTTTCTTGTCCATCTAATGATGATTCAGATTGAAGCGAACCACAAGCAACAAAGAAAACTGTTGTTATTGTTAGGAAAAGATATTTCCAAAGCTTATTGCTAAATAAAATCATTGTTTTTGATAGTTTAATTACCTTAATTGGGAGTTAACTGGCTTATGGATTAAGTTGACATTGTGAGCTATGTTTAATGATTGCCAATCAACTATGGACGTACTGTCTTAAATATTTTCTAAAGCGCATTTTCTTTAAGGTAAAGTTTCGTTTGATATTAGAAATGGATGAATTACTCATTTTTACCTTTAACTTTTGAATTGACTGTTCAAGTTCATTTATCTCAGCTGTCGATAGCCCCAATCTGGTATTATAAAGCGAGTTATACCATTCATAAATTTGATTAGCAACGTTAATTCTAGTCGAAAATTGTTGAAAAATTTTTTCTCGATGGTTAAGGATACTATGATAGTAATTCAAATATTCTTCTTCACTCATGTTAGAAAGAAAAATAATTAAGTCTTTATAACTATCAAAATCTGACATTGAAATATAACAACTTAGTGGAATATAATCCGATACTTTTTGGGTTCCCAAATAAACAGGAACTGTGGGAATTAAGAAAGAATCCAATATTTTTTCTGAGATATAAGTATCTAAGATTGCTGTGTCAATAATTAAATTAAATTTATATTTAGATAAAATGACGTATTTTTGATCAAATGGTTGAATTGGACCACGATAGTTGGGAAGTAATGGCGACCATCCTTCTCGCCCATAGATATCAACATCACTATATCGAGCTAATTCTCGACGAGCTTCTCGCGCTGTTTCTCCATCTATTCCATATTGTTTAAAGTCTTCTTTAGTTTGTTGATAACCAGGTCTTATTCTATTATTAGCAATCATACAGGCTAATCGGTTTCTTGTAGCTGGATAGTTAAAAATATGATATAAATAACTATCGTAAACCATAGTGGAAAATTTTATGTTTTTATTATTAATAATTTTGTCAGCATAAGTTAAAGCTAAATCAAAATTGCTGTTTAGCCAATCTAAATCAAATTTTTTAGGGATATAGGGATCATAATGACGAAGTACAATGGGAGTTTTTTCTTTATATTTTGATATAATTTCTTGATTCTTATGATATAAATCCTCATTAGTTATACTAGGAATTAGATAAATGATAGAATTCTCTAATTTATTGATCAATTCATGATTAACATATCCATTGTATAAATTAAAATACTTAGACATTAAGTGAAAGTGATGCCGTCTTGCAATATAAAGGCGAGTGACATTATCCTGCTCCATTTCATTTAACTGAGAAACAATTGCTAGATCGTTGTTTACTTGATTTTCATTACAGATGTAAAAGATATTAATTTTTTGTTCACTACTATCGTTTTTAACCATATTTAAACTTCTAAAAAATTAGCTTATTAAAGCAAAAGCTACAGATTACGAGAAATTCACTTAATCTTATAAGAAAAATCATAATCTGTAGCCTAAAATAGTTGATGGTATTTGTCCGATTAAGTAAATCTAACTAGGAAGAAGTTTTGACAATTCTTTTACCAGTCAAATGAGTAGTTAACAGTTAATGTGGTACCTGGCGCTGCGGCACGAACGCCAAACCCATCATTATCTTCAGTTTGTCGATCAAATACGATGAATTGATTATTAAAGATATTTTCAATGGCAAGTTGCAGTTGACCGGGACCCACATCAATGTCGCTAATTAAATCGAATACAACATAGCTATCTGTATCAAAGCTCGCTATCTCATTATCTACTTCCCGTCCAGCAACCCAAAGCATTTGGAGACGATTGCGCCAACCAGGGGTAGTTTGATTTTCAACATAAGCCGTCACTTTCATTGGTTGAATATCTCTTAATCCCAGCCGTAGAAACTCACCATCATCATTACGATCAACTTCTCCTTCATTCCAACTAACAATACTTCCTAGTTGCCAATTGTCACTGGGTTGCCAATCTACCTGCGCCTCTAATCCCCAAGTCCGTTTTGGCGCACGAAATTGTCGGAGAAATCCTGTTTCAGGATCACGTTCAAGTCCTATTCCCAAATCAGAGGTTGTATAGAAACCAGCGATTGAGGCTTGCACTCTGTCCCAATTTCCCCGTAAACCAATTTCGTATTGGTCAATCACTTGAGGTTGAAGCCGATCAAGATCTTCGTCAACACTTAAGCCACCGCGAAGAGCGCGACGGAAATCAGGAATTTGAAAACCTTGAGCAAAGCTAGCAAAAGCATTGAGATTATCAGTAACATCAACTGTCGTACCAATGTTAAAGACGGTGTCATTAAAGCTACGCTCACTGGCAGAAATTAGTTCCCCTAAAAATTCATCTGGGTCACGACTTCCTTCAAAGAGAACATCACTATTTAAAGGTCGAAAATCATTATTCGCAACGGTAACATTTTCAAAGCGAAGACCGCCCCTCAGATTCCAATCTTCGGTAACTTCCCAAGCTAGTTGTGCGAAAGCGCCAAAGCTACCAATTTTAGCAACTGGAGTATCATCAGCAGTTGGTGTGAATACTTCTTCAAAATTGATACCTGGTCCAGGATTAGTATCCTCTAAAATATTTAAGTCTTGATTAATATCCCCCTGTCTATCATAATCAACCCCCCAAAACAAGTTTAATTGATCTTCTTGGGCAAGGGGTGTTTCAATGCCTAAGCGACCCCCCCATCGTTCTAAATCATTAGTACTTTGAAATGGTATAGGACGGCTTCCAATTTCTTGGTCTGGAAGAGATAAAGAACCAGTTCCAGTCCGAGTCTTAACGTTGCGATAAAATAACTGGGCATCAACCTCGCTTCCGAGCAAGTCATCGTTATTATAGCTAAGGTTAAGAACAGTATTGGAAGTTCCTGGGTCTTCCTCAAACTCTAGACCACCTTCAACTTCTACAGCACGAGCTTTTTCATCTTCAGAAATATTCGTATCACCGACAAAATCACTGGTATTATCTTGATCTAGATGACTTACTGTTAATTGGAGGCGTTGGTCAGGACTAATATCCCAGCCTAATTTTCCCATAATGTTCAAGGTATTTGCTTCAGAAGCAAGGGAAGCAAAGTCACTAAATGCACTTTTCGGAACGCGATCTCCTTCTGCATCAAAGAAAGCTCCGATATCTTCAAATGAAGAAGTAATCAGATAGTCAACATCGCCTAAATCCCCACTGAGAGTTTGTTCTAAGGTTAAACCAAGGCTGTCGCTTTCTAGAAAATTACTCAAAGACCCTCGAAACCCGACTTTAGAATTAGCACTAAAGGGCAAGCCAGTTGATGAACGAGTAATAATATTAATAACGCCACCAGAGGCATTGCCCCCATAAATAGCCGTGGGACCCCGAACCACTTCAATTTTTTCAACAGCAGAAGGAGCAATGGTTCTCAGGGGACTGGCGAATCCTTGGTTGGTACTTTGAGGAACGCCATCAATTAAAACTGTAAAGCCACGACCCCGCAATGATTGAGTATTAACAGAATTAATGCTCTGATTGGGCGGCGCAAATCCGGGAAGGGTTTTCCCTAAAATATCACTAATATTATTGGTGATTCTTGATTGTTGCTCAATTTCTTCTCGTTCAATCACTGTCACTGAGCGTGGGATATCTATTTGACGTTCCTCAGTGCGAGTGGCGGTAACAACGAGTTCAATGGGCTCTTGTTCTTGAGGTTGCTCAGTTGAGGGCGGTGTAGGTGCTGGGGGAGTTTCTTCTGCTGGTTCTTGGGCTATTGCCTCGGAATTCACAGCTAAAGCAACTCCTTGTTCTGTAGCATTGATTTCTGCTGTGGGAACTTCAGTTTCTCCAACTAATCTAACTCGTACCGTGTTGGAGTATCGTTGTTCTACTTCTACTAATGCAATTCCAGGGGCTGGATTTTGTTGTTGAAACGTTTCTCCCTCGGGTAAACGGAGCCGACTATTCGTTAAATCAATAACTAGGGTTTCTCCGTAGGTCGTGCGAAAAGTTTGCGGTTCTCGACCGGTGCTAGTTTCCAGAAATAGCGTTAAACCTTCCTCGGTTTCTTGTAGCTGTACGCCTGTTACTTCCGTTGTGCTTTGAGCTAAATTTTTATTTGTCTCTTTAGCGTTTTTGGCTGATGGCTCGTTAACTGCTACCGCTTTTGTGGGCGAGTAGAGAAGCAGTAGAGAATAGGTAAGGGTAGCAAGACAAGCGACTTTGGTTGGATTTTGAAGCAATTGTTTCAAGTTAACACTCCTCCTCAGGATCACTTTTATAAATAATTATTTGCAATAGTTAACTGTAAACCACATCTTAAACTGTCCTCCCAAAAGAAGTCTATGTCCTATTAGATGTTTTTGAGTCCTATTAGATGGCTGATTTGCTGAAAATCCCTACATTAGCCAAACGTAAGGATTAGAACAATTATGGATTAAATATTGACACTCTTTTGCAACAGCGTTACTATCGGAAATAACAGCTTTTAGAGCTGGCAAACGTAAAAAATCTTGCAAGTTGAAGGGAATAAAGAGTGGTTTGTTTTTGAGGATACGTTAGGTCATCCCCTTGCCAATCGGCATATTAACGATGCCTTACCTCCCGAAACTGAACCTTACATTCACACAACTTTAGAACCTGGGGATGTTCTTTATATTCCTCGGGGTCATTGGCACTATGCCTTAGCAAAGGATCAGCCTTCTATCCATCTTACTCTCGGTGTTCATTGCCATACCGGTGTTGACCTTCTGGATTGGCTGAAAAGTGAACTACAACAAGAGGAGGGTTGGCGACAGAATCTTCCCACTAATATTACAGAGTTACACTCCAATGCTATGGATAGCTATGTTAACGATTTAGTTCAAAAGCTACAACAGCTCCTAACCAAGGATAATCTTAGCAGTGAGTACACTGATTACTTAGCCAGTAAACAAACTGTTCCTTGTAGCTATTCTTTTCCTTACCAAGTTGGTTTTAGACTGGAAGAAGTTGATCAAAATACATTCCTGCGATGGCCCCGTTATCAGCGAGCATTTGTTTCAACTAATGGAGGCCAATATAACATCCGTATGGGAAGTAAAGAAATTAAACTAAAGGGAATTCCACAATCCTTTATTGACAATTTATTTGCCTACCCAGAATTTAGCGCTTATCAAGCATGGGAGTGGTTATCGGACTATGATTGGGACGCAGATGTCCAGCCTTTACTTTCACGATTAGTAATGGAGGGATTACTTTTAGTTAAACCTTCTCAAAATGAAACGATGAGTTCTACTAACTCAAAATCCTTACCTATTTATAATTAAAACTTTGAGCAAGTAATCATGACAAAGCAATTCTTTTGCGCCCAAGCCTGTTACCAAGCAGGGGAATCCATGATTGGCATGACAGCTAATAACCAGCACTATATTTTAGTGGAATGCCCTCTTCCTTGGCCCCATCAAGCGGCGGAAGCAGAATCTGTGCCTGAGAATTTACAAGCGTTAATGAGGGAATTGCGTGAAACTCAACAATCAGTGCGTTTTTTATTCATCTATAACCAAGCTCTCAGACTTAGACAAGGCAACCGAATCATTATACTGACGCTTCCCCAAGGACGTACCCAAAGTTTCTATAAATATGAAAGTCAAGTTAGCGATTTAACTCAAGTTGCCCCCTTAATTCGGAGTTACTTAGCTAAGGGGACAAATGCTGACTTAGAAGATTCCTCTGCTATCCGTGATATTCTTGTTTGTACTCATGGCACTCACGATAAGTGTTGTGGCAAATATGGGAAACCCTTCTACCAAGAAGCGTGTCAAATAACTGCTTTCTCTCCCAATGTCAGAATTTGGCAGAGCAGCCATTTTGGTGGACATCGTTTTGCCCCCACCGCCATTGATTTCCCAGAAGGTCGATTTTATGGCTTTCTCAATCGCGATTTTTTCACTTCAATTTTGCAACGCTCAGGAGATATTTCTTGTTTGAATCAAATCTATCGCGGTTGGAGTCTCTTACCTCGTCCCGTGCAGATTTTAGAGAAAGAGTTAGCTATTGCACATGGTTGGGATTGGTTTAACTATAAAGTAGCCGGTCGCATCTTAGAAAAAACAGAGGATGGAAACCAGCAGAAAGTGGAATTAGAATATGAAACCCCCAATGGGGAATTAGCGGCTTATCGTGGCAACATTGTTGTTGATCCAACCCAGACAGTTAACTTGTATGGTGGTTGTAAATCCAACGAACCCAAGTCTTTTACGAAACTTGCTGTTCAAGATTACGAGGCAATTGAATTAACTAAAGCAGGGCTTAAATAAATAATAAGGTCTTTATTATGAGACAATTACCACCAATTAATTACTCAAAAATTACAAGGGCTGAAGTCAAAGAATATGTTAATAAGCCTAACCCTACGATTTTAGAAATTGGTGCTCATCATGGGGAGCATACAGTTTTATTTTCGGAAATGTTTGAATCTCCAAAAATTTATTGCTTTGAGCCCGATCCTAGAAATATAGTTTCGTTTAAGCAAAGAGTAGGAGATCATCCTTACATCACTTTATTTGAGATGGCAGTTAGTTCTAATAGCGGAACTACAGAGCTTTATCAAAGTAGTGGAGTTAGTAAAAAGAGTATCGAACATGATTGTTCAAGTTCTATTAAAAAGCCCAAAAATCATCTTTATGTTTACCCAACAATAAAATTTGACCAAAAAGTTTTGGTTAACACTATATCTTTAGACGAATGGTGTAATCAGTATAAAATTAACTGCATTGACTTTATTTGGATGGATGTGCAAGGTGCTGAAATGGATGTTTTTCAAGGAGCAAATCAAGCTCTTAAATTAACAAGATATCTGTATACTGAATATAATAACAATGAACTTTATGAAGGTCAAGGAAATTTAGAGCAAATACTTGAGTATTTAGAGCAATTTAGTTATGAACCACTAATTAGATATCCAGGTGATATCCTCTTAAAAAATTATAAACCCAAATTTAAAAATTAGTCTAAGTAAGTGAGTATAGAAAAACGCAACTACATTGAGCATGAGTAAATAAAAATTTCTACTTCTTAGAAAATCATGCTACTCTCTAATAAAAAATTAAATAAATAATCGCAGTTAATGACCTAGAAGTAATTAATAAGGTGAATTCGTTAGAAATTCGTGCTCCTCACTCTCAAGAACTCTCTGCAATGTATTACCAACGGTGGACTGTGTTGCGCCAACCCTTGGGGAAATCTCCTGGGAGTGAGCGCGATCGCGCTGATGAGGCTGAAGGAACTTATTACGCGATTGCCAAAGGCAAGTGGCTTCGCCACATCGCGCTGATCGAAGGAAAAATTATTGGTTCAGCACGGCTACGTTTATTTGAAAAGGGGATAGGAAGTATTGCTTATGTTGCCGTTTTACCTGAATTTTCTCGACAAGGTATTGGCAGCCAATTAATGGAATTTCTTCTCAACCTTGCTCAAGAAAAGGGGTTGCACACGATTCGTTTGCGTTCACGAGTAACGGCTCAAAGTTTTTATAAGAAATTGGGATTTAGTTCCACAACTGAGCCTTTTATCCACATTGGGATTCCCCATGTGGACATGAAACTCTCTTTGTAGTGAAGAGTCTGATTTTAAAAGTTTTAATCAATTAACTGTCGGAAAATATTTTTTTAATTAAGACCGATATTTTCCAGGCGTTATCCCAAAGCGACGTTTAAAGGCGCGAGAAAAATAACTGACATTGGAGTAACCAATGCGATGAGCAACATTGCTAACCGTGAGGTCTTTATCTTCTAATAAAATTCTGGCTAAATCTAAACGATAATTTTGCAAGTATTGAAGGGGGGTCACATTAAAAACTTCTCGAAATCCTTGCTGTAATTTCATGCGATCCAGTCCAATTTTTTGGGCTAATTTGACAATCGATGGCGGATCAAGATAATTGTTTTCTAAAATGGCTCTAGCTTCATAAACTTGCTCAATTTCTTTTGGGTTTAATGTAAACTGACGGGGTTGCTGTTTTTCTTGTTGCAGCAGTTGAAACAATTGTAAGGAAACCAGTTCCAACACTTTTGCTTCCAAATACATTCGCGCGATCGCGCCTTGATACGGATGTTCCCAAATTTGCTTAATAATGGTTTGCATCATGGGAGTAATCTTGCCAACAGGTTGATGGAAACGGGGAGCGCGATCAGTTTCAATGAGTGGCTTTAGCTGTTGAGGAACCTGTTCTAATTCTAAAACAAAATCTCTTAGAAGAGCTAAAGGAATTTCAATAATTACTGCTTGATGTTCACCTTGATATGACTGCTCAATTTCTTCAATATTGGGTAAGAAAGCCAGATAATTTTGCCCACACTGCTCAGTGTACTCTGCTTGATTTTTGATGATTCCAGGACAAATAACAGGATGATCTCCTGATAATAAAAAATGAGAAATTAAAGGTTTACTTTCAATATGTTCAACGGTTTTTCCATAATCATTATAGATGATTTGATTAGTGAGCTTTAATTTAACTCCATTCGGTAATAAACCGTAATTTAGATTGTGTTTCCGCCAATAATTAATATCTCGTCGTATTTTATTAAATCCCTGTACATTATAATGCAGTTCTCGCAATGTCATGGTTTCCAGCCATGAATTTTTTAAGTCTGCTTTGGTGAGCAAATCCATGGTTTGTCTAACCTCACTTCAGTTAACAGAACTAGCGTTTATATAATGAGCTATTAAAAATTTTTGCATTGGCACCTCTATCACTGAAACCTATAACCAGTGATGCTCATCGCCAGCTAAAATTTGGTTGAGTAAGGAGTCCACTTCGTTGGCGGACAGGGCATTGAGTTCGGAGAGGAGGTCGTCAGTTTCCTCGCTGCGTTGGATATTTTGTGGATCAGCGTTATCTTCAGTGGTAATCATGGCTGCTAATCCGGCAACGGTTGGGGTTTCAAAGAGGCGATTGAGAGGGAGTTCTTGCTGAACGCGATCGCGCAATTCACTAATAATTTCCGTTGCCAACAGCGAATGACCCCCTAACTCGAAAAAGTCGTCATGAATCCCTACCGGTTCAATCCCCAGAAAGCGTTGCCAGGTGTCAGCGACAATGGTTTCGGTTTCATTGCGGGGGGCAACATAGGGCACTTGGAGATTGGGACGGGGATAGGTGACAGAGGGCTGCGGTTGATTATTTTGCGAAGTTTGGGTTGCCAACTGTTCTAGAGAGTGGGGAGTAGCACGGCGTTGAATGACAGTGGGTAAGTCTTTGGTACAAACAATGACTTGCGGAGATCCTAATCCTTGCAGGCGACGGAACGCGTCTTGTCCTTCTGCGGTGGAGATTCCCATTTCTAGCCCTTGTTCACGGCGTTTTTGCAGTTGTTCGGGAACAGTGGTATTCACTGCCATGCCCACTTCTTGCCAAGTATCCCAGTTAATGGCAAGGGTGAGTTGACCGCTGCGGTGGGTGCGATAATGGGCAAAACTATCGAGAAAGGCATTGGCGGCACAGTAGTCCACTTGACCGACACCTCCCATCACCGAACTGAGAGAGGAGTTGAGAATCATAAAGTCTAAGGGCTTGTCTGCAAACAGTTCATCGAGGATACGAGTGCCTTGCAGTTTAGCCGATAGAACCGTGGCTGCTTTTTCGGGCGTTTTCAGTTGGATAATGCCGCCTCCGGCAATGCCAGCGGTATGAATGACGCCATTAATCTTGCCAAAATGCGCTTCCGCCTCTTCAATCGCAGTTGCCATCGCAGCGCGTTCGCTGACATCAGCCGTTAACACCAAAACCTCTGCCCCCTGTTCTTCCAAGGCTTGCACACGACGAACTTTCTCAGCAACCGAGTCGTCTGCTTCTTCACCCGTTAGCCAGTCTTGCCACTCAGCGCGATCCGGTAATCCAGAACGACTGATTAAAATCAGTTTAGTGTGAGGCGTTTGCGCGATTTCATTGGCTAATGCTAAACCAATCCCCCCTAATCCGCCTGTAATCAAATAAACGCCTCCCTCACGGATGAGAGATTGAGAAGATGAGGGAATAGAAACTCGATCAAAGGTTTGTCGCCAACGATAACCATTGCGATAGGCAATACAACCCTCTGGGATTTTGGTGTTCAGTTCCTTGAGTAACGGTTCACGGAGAGAATCTAGTTGTTGATTTAACGCCGTTGCATCAACATCAATCAGACGACAGGGTAAATGGGGGTACTCTTGGGGAATGACTTTACAAATACCTTGTACTGTTGCTTTTTCCGGAGACAAGGGTTCAGTTCCCGTTACATCGTATTGTTCGCTAGTAATAACCGTGAGTGGCAAATTGTCCGATAAATCTTGTTTACCAAGGGCTTGCGCGAGAAACAGTAACTGATAAAAGCAGTTCTCTCCTTGCTGAGAGTTCGGGGTAACATTCCAGAAATGGAGAAGCTGTTGGGGAAGGTGATTTTGATCCGCTAGGGTTGGGAACAGGGTGTCGTAATCTTGTTTGCGATCAGGATTAATGGCGTAAGCCTGTTCTCCCAGTTGACTAAAGGTCGTTCCCGCTTGAACCGTAACCACCTGATCGCCCTGTTTTTCTAAACGATGGGCAATGCTTTCTCCTAACCCTGTTGCATCCAGAAAAATTAACCAAGATGTAGTTGATGGGAGGTTTTGTGGAGATAATACTTCTCGTTTCCAAGAAGGAACATAAAACCACTCGCTGAGATTTTGATTTTTGCGCAGTTCTGATGGTGTCTCACTGGTTGAAACAGTTGGCGGATCAATCCAATAGCGTTGTCGTTGGAAAGGATAGGTGGGTAAAGGAATGAGTTGTCGTTGTTCTTGGGCATAAAATCCAGACCAATCGGGAGAAATGCCGCTTAACCAGAGGTCTCCCAATGCCTGTAGAATTTGTTCTTGATCTGCAGTTTGGCTTTTGGGATGGGGGAGAGAGTGGGTGACTCTCGCTGTGGTTGCTTGCTGTTTCACTAAAGTGCTGAGGGTGGTTCCGGGTCCCACTTCCAAGAAGATTCGGTCTTGTTGCAAGAGTTCGCTAATCCCAGCAGAAAATTGAACGGTGTGGCGGAGTTGTTTCGCCCAGTAGTCAGGGCTTGTCGCTTGTTCACTCGTAATCCAAGTTCCTGTCAGGTTAGAAATAAACGGAATTTGTGGTGACTGTAACTTTACCTTTGCAACTTCAGCCTTAAATTGCTCTAAGATGGGAGTCATCATCGGGGAATGGAAGGCATGAGAGGTGTTGAGGAAACGGTTATTGATCCCTTTCGTTTCAAGTTGGGATTGGAGTTGTGCAATTTTGCTTTCTTCTCCGGAAACTACGCATAAGTGTGGGGCATTAATCACTGCTAGTGTCAAATTATCTCCTAAAAAGGGTTCAATCTCGGAAGCCGAAGCCGTGACACTCAGCATTTTTCCTGACGGTAACGATTGCATCAGTTGCGCCCGTTGTACCACTAACCACAGGGCATCGGTAAAAGAAATAACACCTGACAGACACGCTGCCCCATATTCGCCAATACTATGTCCAATCATCGCTTGGGGTTGAATGCCCCAAGATTGCCAGAGACGGGCTAAGGCATACTCTACGAGAAATAAAGCCGGTTGCGCGATCGCGGTTTGGGTTAATTTCTCGTTTGCCGTTGCTTCCTCGCCTTCTCGGGGATAGAGAATTTGGCGTAAATCCAGATTGAGCAAGGATTGCAGTTGTTCTGCACCGCAATTGACTTGTTCTCGAAACACCGATTCAGTTTGATATAACTCCAATCCCATGTTGACAAACTGTGCCCCTTGTCCCGGAAACAGGAACGTAACCGCAGGAGGTTGGTCTGGAGAAGATTGAGAGGTTTTCTCTTGTAACTGCGCGATCGCTGACTGGGTATCCGACGCAACGACCATCCGCCGATAAGGAAAACCTTTACGGGCGGTATTCAGGGTATAAGCGACATCAGCAAGTTTTAAATCGGGATGATTGGTCAGATGTTGGGCAAGATTGTCTGATGCTGTCGTGAGGGCAGTTTCACTCTTTGCGGAGAGAAGGAGAAGTTGGCAAGGACGAGAGTCACTACTGGAAACCGGCAGTGGGGCTTCTTCTAAAACGATGTGTGCGTTGGTTCCCCCAATGCCAAAGGAACTGACACCCGCCCGACGTGGCGTTTCTCCTCGTTGCCAAGGCGTAAGAGTGGTATTGACGAAGAAAGGGCTATTGTCAAAATCAATTTCAGGATTGGGTTCTTGGAAATGCAAACTGGGAGGAATCGCTTGATGATGGAGGGCGAGAACGGTTTTAATCAATCCCGTTACTCCTGCTGCGGCATCGAGATGTCCCACATTACTTTTCACTGAACCTAATGCACAATATCTCTTCTCTTGCGTAGTGGTTTGAAAGGCTTCTGTTAGGGCTTGCACTTCAATGGGATCGCCTAACGGGGTTGCCGTGCCGTGGGCTTCGATATATTGGATCGTATTGGGGTCAATATCAGCGACAAATAAGGCTTCCGCGATCGCGCTGGCTTGACCTTTGACACTGGGGGCAGTGTAGCCTACTTTTGCTGATCCATCATTATTGACAGCAGAGCCTTTAATCACGGCATAAATCGTATTACCATCCGCTTGTGCCTCTTCTAAGCGTTTGAGAACCACCATTCCCGCACCACTTCCGCCCACTGTGCCTTGGGCTTTTGCATCAAAACTGCGACAGTGACCATCCGGAGAATAAATTCCCCCTTCTTGATAGTGATACCCAGACAGATGAGGCACTTTCAGAGAAACCCCACCGGCGAGGGCAATATCACTTTCCCCACTGAGTAAACTGGATACCGCAGCATGAACTGCGACCAGAGAGGTAGAACAAGCGGTTTGTACGGTGAGACTGGGACCCGTGAGATTAAGTAAATAAGAAATACGGGTGGCGAGAAAATCTTTGTCATTCCCGATTAAGGTTTGAAACGCCCCAATGGAGTCCAGTTGATTTAAGCGGTGGTGCAAATTAAACAGGAGATAGGTATTGCGCCCAACTCCACCAAAGACCCCAATTCTTGAGGAAGACATTTCTGGGTTGCAACCGGCAATTTCTAACGCTTCCCACGCCACTTCTAAAAATAAGCGTTGTTGCGGGTCACTCCGTTCGGCTTCCCGCGGACTATAACCGAAGAATTCCGCATCAAATTCAGCAATATCATTTTTGAGAATGGGTGCTGCTTTCACATAGTTTGGCTGCTCGTAAACCTGGGAAGAAATGCCTCCTTGGTTTAATTGTTCTTCTGTTAGGGGGGTAATCCCTTCTTTTCCTTGTTTCAGGTTGTCCCAAAATTCATCAATGTTTCTGGCACTTGGGAAACGTCCCGTCATGCCAATAATTGCAATCTCGTTTGTCATTAGTCAATATTCTCCCGTCTTAAGGCTTCATCAGGTAAATTCGCGCCATTCTTGTGACTTTGTACCCATTCCATGAATCGTTCTACTCGTTCTTCTGGAGTTGCCGTTGCCCAAAAGGGCTGTTCTGGCGGCAAGGGTGATAAAATGAGCCGATTATCACTCGTCACCTCTATTTGAAAGCGAGTATGAGGGGGAATTGCTTGTAAAACTTCTTCAGGAAGTTGCAGTGTTCCAGTTTCATTGATTTCGACGATGAAAGTCATGGCAATTTGTTTTATTCTCAAAGGCTTTCTCTATAATTGTTATATGCAAAGATTTTCATTAAATGATCGATTCTGATGAGACAGAGCTTCCCTTCTCACTGGAAATTAAATCTATTAACAGCGAAGCCTTGTTTCGCCTTAGAGAAAATTATGACATAATATTGCGAATATTTTTTATTAAGGTTGAGAACATTGACCAACGGTCACCGGAGCTTTAGTGAGGACAGGCGTCTTCCGTTTTCCGAAGGCGTAATCTTTGACCACTGAGATCTAGAACTGCACACGGAAGAAAACTTATGACGATGCCTACGGCTCGGTCTACGACCTACGCACTTTCCTATGCCAAGTATCAGCAACTACTCAGAGCAAATCGACAACCCTGTCAAGATTTTGAGACCGTTTCCAAGGTACCAGAGGAAATTGGTTTAGGAGGATCCCGAAGCGTTGAGTTTGAAAGGGGTTTATCTCTGACAATTAGAGAGTTTCAAATGCGCGATCGCGTAATCTTTAAAAATCCCCCTCGGGAACATCCAGTGGAATTTGGCTTTACTCTAAGTGGACAATGGCAGGATGAATACGGCAATTATCTCAAAGCTGGACAAAACATCCTTGTGGGAGGCTTAGAACCCGGTGGAACCATTGACTGTTTGCAACCCCAAAATTTGTTAGGGATTAGTATTCATGCGGAGTTACCCCTATTAGAAAAACTAGTTGGCGGTTCCCCTGAAACAAATAGTTTAGCACTCAAGCAATTGTTCAAAACAATTCAGAATGAACCCTATTTTTCCCTAAACCGAACTACTCCAGCTATGCAAATAACGCTCCGTCAAATTCTACAATGCCCCTATCAAGGCATGACGAAGCGACTTTACCTAGAAAGCAAAACTTTAGAATTAATTGCACTGACCCTGGAACCCATTCTTAATCATTGCCGACAGCAGAGTTCGACGCTCAGTCCGCGCGATCGCGCTAAAATTCATCATGCCCGAGAAAGGTTACTAGAACAGTTGGAAAACCCTCCCTCCTTAAAAGAACTAGCCCAAGCCGTGGGGTGTAACGAATATAAGCTCAAGCAGGGATTTCGCGAACTCTTTGGAACCACGGTGTTTGGTTGTTTGCATAACTATCGCATGGAGTGTGCCCAGCTTTTATTGATGGAAGATAATATCACGATTACAGACTTTGCTTGTGCCGTTGGTTATACCAATCTCAGCGCGTTTTGCAGTGCCTTTCGGAAAAAGTTTGGCATTAGTCCAAAAACCTACTGGCAAAGCTGTTCCCGACATCAATAACCTTTCTTGTTCACTGGCTCCTACTAATACCGATATTGAGTTTAAAGGGAAAATGCTAAAGTTATCCTGAATTCATGTCCTACGATAACCTGTGTAAACGCCTAGCAGAACAATATCCCCAAGCCTTCCTAGGATGGCTATTAAGAACAATTCCCTCTGAAATTAAACTTCTCAAAGATTACGCGTCCTTAAACAGGACACGCCTGCTTTGAGCGTTGCTCAAAACTGAACTCAGCAACGAACCCATCCGCGCCGACTTCCTTAGCTTCTTTCAGCTAGAAGGCAATATCGTTCACTTAGAATTTCAAACCCAACCGGAATCCAATTTTCCCTTGCGAATGCTGGACTACTGGGTAAGACTGTATCGCACCTATAACTGTCCCATCCAACAAATTGTTTTGTTTCTCAAACCCACCAATTCTCCGAGAGTCTATCTCGACCAATTGCAACTCCCTCAAACCCAACATCGTTATCGAGTGGTGCGCCTTTGGGAAGAAAACCCAGAACCCTTACTCGCCGAACCCGGATTATTACCATTAGCGGTTTTAGCGAAAAGCAATAACTCACAACAATTATTAACGCAGGTCAGTGAAGCCTTAACTGCCATCGAAAACCCGCAACAACGGAAGGAACTGGCGACCGGATGCTACATTTTAGGTGGACTCAAGTTTGAGGAACAACAACTCATTCACCAACGGTCATCCGCAGGCTCCGTCGCTTTGCGGCGGAGTACGGATGACTTCATTGGGGAGGAAATTATGGAAGAGTCAGTAACTTATCAAGCAATTTTACAGAAAGGGTTAGAACAGGGCTTGGAACGAGGCTTAGAACAAGGCTTAGAACAAGGGTCAAAGCGAGAAGGATTATTGTTAGTGAAACGCTTAATTCATCGCCGACTCGGGAATTTATCTGCTGAGTTAGAACAGCGCATTGACAACCTTTCCCTTTCTAAACTGGAAGATTTAGCAGAAGCGTTACTCGAGTTTAATCGCTGGGAGGAGTTAACCCATTGGTTAGACAATAAGAGGGCTTAAAAGCACGGTGATCCTTATGGTTAAATCAAATTTTTGACCCGACAAAACTAACCTCTTCTCAGTTAAGGGAATTCAGCACTGACTTGACTTGGCAGAGGCTCTCCCTTTTGCTCAAGAATATTTTCTAGCAGTTCAATAACATCTTGAGCATTGTCTAGGGCTTCTTGATAAGATTCGCCATGAGTACAGGGTTGCATGATATTAAAGTCTGGAAGAGTGGCAATAAAAGCGTTATCTTCCTGTGACCATTCGATGATGACTTTGTACTTACCTTTCATTGTCCCTTCTGTAAAATCAGAACTTCTCCCTTACTTCACAATATCGGTAAAGGCATCTAGGTAGCCCATTACATCAAGCTGAACTGACGTTAATAAAAAAAATCCGTTTGAACACAAAAAGCTCCGTTTGACCACAACTTATCTTCCCCACTTTCAGTAAAGTTGACAATAGTTCTTAAAAAGAAGTCGAAAATCATCTAGATTAACGACCCCTTTATCTCGCAGTTAGCGGGAACTGTACTGTTTTGATATCAGAAATTGTGAGGAGTGAATGTGAGTCAATTGCAATACTTAAACGGATTCGGAATCGCTAGTGGTGTTGCCTCAGCGATGATTCTTGTCGTACAACCGGCTTTTGCCCAGGGCATTTCGGTCACCAATGTCCAGATCCAGCGAACAGAACGTGGGATTGAAATTATTTTAGAAACTCCTACGGGCAAGCAACCGGAAACGTTTCGCACCACCTATGGGGAAACTTTAATCATTGACTTGATTAATACCCAATTGCAGGGAGAGGGGTTCGTTGAAGAAAATCCAGCTTCGGGAATTGCCTCAGTGGAAGTGATCCAGGAATATGCCAACACGATACGAGTGAAACTAGTGGGGACAGAGGAAGTCCCGATTGCGGAAGTGATGACAACGGGTCAGGGAGTTGCCCTTAATGTTACTACGCCATCAGCAATAGCAGACCAATCCCCCATCTCCGAACCACCCGAAGAGAAACCGGCAGAAGAACCGGAAGAACCCATTGAGCTAGTGGTAACAGCAGAAAGAGAATCATATCGAGCGGAGGACGCCACCACCGGCACCCGGACAGAAACACCACTGCGAGACATCCCTCAGTCGATTCAAGTGGTTCCCAAAGAAGTGATTGAAGATCAGCAAGCCACTGACCTACAAGAGATTGTCCGCAATGTGAGTGGTATCGTGGAGTCAGATACATTTAGTGGAACACTTGATCGCTTTAACATTCGTGGGTTTGAGCAAAGAACCTTTCTACGCAACGGATTTCGTGACAGTGGAGTAGCTCGAATCAGAGAAACTGCCAACGTGGAAAGAGTCGAGGTGCTGAAAGGACCCGCATCTGTCTTACATGGGCGTCTTGAGCCAGGGGGGGGTAATTAACCTAGTTACAGAAAAGCCGACCGCAGAACCATTTTTTGCCCTTGAATCACGTATAGGAAGTTTTGGTTTTATCGAGCCTTCTATTGATATTTCCGGTCCGTTAAACGCCAACGGGACATTAGCCTATCGACTCAATGCCCTTTATGAAGAGGAAGATGGGTTTCGAGATTTCAATCGCGATGTTGAGCGAACGTTTGTTTCACCCGTTCTGACCTGGGACATTAGCGACAGCACCAATCTGACTATAGAACTATCCTATACTGATGATGAGCGACCGTTCGATCAAGGGCTAGTTGCCATAGGTGAAGGAATTGCCGACATTCCTTTTGATCGCATTGTCAACGAGCCAACTGATTTTAATGAATCGACACAATTTATTGCTAATTATACTTTAGAACATCAGTTTAATGAGAGCTTAAAACTACGCAATCGCTTTCAATTTTTGAGAGGTGACAGATTAAATATTGAAAATCAACCTTTTAGCGTCAACGATAATGGAGAAGTTCAGCGATTTGTTTTTTCCAACGATGCCACGGAGAAAAATTACGCTCTTCAAACTAATCTTGTCGGTAACTTCCAAACGGGTTCCATTGAGCATGAGGTTCTTTTTGGTGTCGATTTAAACCGCGAAATCGAAGACCGACAGGGTCGAAGCACTGATGACAGTTTTGGCGTAACAACCATTAATGTTTTCGATCCGGTTTATGACGATGGCACACCGAGCCGGGAAGAGCTAAACTTTACTGCTGTTGATGTTGATAACCAGACAGATTCACTAGGCATTTATCTCCAAGACCAAATTGCCTTTTCAGAGAAATGGAAGCTCCTGATTGGAGGAAGGCTCGATTTTGTTAGTCAGGAAAATGAGGATCGTTTGGACGATACGACTACAACCCAAGATGACGAAGCATTTAGCCCACGGGTTGGTCTAGTTTATCAACCTAGTGAGTCGTTATCTCTCTATGGGAGCTTTAGCCGCTCTTTTGTGCCCAATGAGGGAGACGGTCAAGGCGGTATTCTCGACCCTGAGCGCGGCACCCAGTATGAAGTCGGACTCAGGAGCGAACTATTGGATGGTCGCCTTTCTGCCACATTAGCTGCGTTTAACATTACCAAGAGCAATGTTTCAGTTGGTGTGGAAGATCCTCCTGCTGGTTTGCGACGTGCCATTGGTGAACAAAGAAGCCGAGGCTTTGAATTGGATATTGCTGGAGAACTTGCTGATGGCTGGAAGATTATTGCCTCTTATGCTCATACTGACGCTGAGGTTACAGACGATAATGACAGTGAGCAAGAAGGAAATGAACTCCCCGGTATTCCCAGAAATGGTGCTAGTCTCTGGACAGTCTATGAAATTCAACGTGGTAACTTGCAAGGATTAGGAATTGGTGCTGGGGTCTTCTTTGTCGGTGAACGGGAAGGAAACCTAGACAACACCTTTCGACTTCCCAGCTATACCCGTATTGATGCAAGACTGTCTTATCGAAGAAATAATTGGAAGGCGGCACTTAACTTTAAAAATCTCTTCGATATTGACTATGTGGAGTCTCCTGGTTTTAATCGATTTTCGATTGATCCAGGAATCCCTTTCACCGTGATTGGTTCTTTTTCGGTGGAATTTTGAGCAATCTCTTACATTAGTCTAATCGAACAATGACGGTTATTAACTTACCAATCAAACCATGAAACAAATGTTCGTTCCGACTGGCTTATTCGCCCAATGGCAAAAGATGTGGAGACACTTTAAGAACTGCCAAGTACCGAGATTGCTTGTCTTAGCCCTGCTCAGTTTCAGTTTGGCTTCCGCTTGCAATGGAGACACTTCTCAAAACGGGAATTCAACCGTTAACTGTCGTCCGATCCAACACGTAATGGGAGAGAGTTGTGTTCCTAGTGATCCGAAGCGTGTTGTCGTTATGGCAGGAACAGAAATTGAATTGGTAGTGGGTTTAGGTGTCATGCCAGTGGGAGCTTCTACTCGACCGGCTCCTGATTTTATGAAGGAAAGGTTAGAAGGAGTAATCAATGTCGGTTGGCCCGAACCCAACTTAGAGACGATTTTATCGTTGAAACCGGATGTAATTCTCTCAGCAAAAGGGAGAGTGGGACAAATTTACGATCAGCTCTCACAGATTGCGCCAACTGTCCTTGCCAAGGGAGGCAGTGATAACTGGAAAGGCGATTTTCAGCTATTTGCTGAGGCTCTCGGCAAAACTGAGCGAGCCGAACAATTGATGAGTCAATACCAGCAACGAACTGAGCGATTACAAGCCCAGCTTGGAAACCCCCAGAACAGACCAGAAGTTTCTGTAGTTAACGTTCGCGTAGGAAGAATTATTTTGGAGTTAAAAGATATTTTCTCTGGTATTGTGCTACACGATGCGGGGCTTCCCCGACCTCCAAGTCAAGATGAGAAAGGAGGAATGAAGGAGATTAGTCTAGAGAGTATTGAGGCGATGGAAGGGGATGTCATGTTTCTATACACTTACGGAGGTAGCGGAGCAGAATCAGCCCTAGCGAAGTTAAAAGCTGATCCTTTGTGGTCAAAACTAGATGTGGTGCAACGGGAGCGAGTTTATGAAGTGCCTGAATATTGGATGGGTAAGGGTCCCATTAGTGCCAATTTAATTCTCGACGATCTCTTCAAGTATCTGATCCAGGAGGAATCGTGACCTCTCCGACTAGTTTACGCACTTTTCTAACTATCTGGATCGGTCAAACGGCTTCTATTTTAGGGTCACGGATTGCTACCTTTGCCCTCACCCTTTGGGTTTGGGAAGCCACCGAACAAGCCACGCCCTTATCCTTGCTGGCGTTTTTTACCGCGACACCACCCATTATCGCCAGTCTCTTTTCCGGCATTATTATTGACCGCTTCCCGCGCAAACAGTTAATGCTCTTGGGAGATACTGTTGCGGGATTCTCAACCATTGCTATCCTGTTACTATTATTAACCAATTCCCTCGCTATCTGGCATCTTTATCTGGCTGCTGCCGTTAGCAGTTTGTTTGGTTATCTGCAATGGATGAGCCTCTCAGCGTCTATGTCGATGATTGTTCCCCAGCAACATTACACGCGAGTGTCGGCTTTAGAATCGGCTAAGGGCTATGGTTCAAATATTTTAGCCCCTGCCCTGGGAGCGACTTTATATTACGCGATCGGGCTGACCGGAATTTTAATCCTCGATCTCATGACCTTTTTCCTCGCGATTACTACCCTTGCTTGGGTTACGATCCCGCAACCGCCAGCCAGTCAAAGTGAAAGTGCAAATGAGCAAAAACTATGGCAACAATTAAGCTTTGGCTTTCGCTATATTCTCAAGCGTCCCAGTCTGCTGGCAATTCTGATTTTTTTACTCAGTGGTAATTTTGTGGGAAATATCGGGGGTGCGATCTTTCCGGCAATGATTTTAGCGCGTAGTGATGACAATGCAGCGGTGTTGGCGAGTGTGGAAGCAGCCAGTGTTATTGGCGGGTTAATGGGAGCAACATTTCTCAGTATTTGGGGTGGATTTCAGCGTCGAATTCATGGCTTATTGCTGGGTTCGATTTTGTCTCGAATCAGTGGTGTTGTTTTAGGGTTGGCACCGTTGCCTTGGATTTGGTCAACAGCTCGGTTCTGGCAAACGTTTTTCGGGTCTTTTGTCGGCAGTTCCAATCAAGCGATTTGGCTGTCGAAGGTGGAACCAGCGGTGCAAGGGCGGGTGTTTACGTCTCGCTATCTGATTGCTCAAGTTGCCTCACCCATTGGAATCGCAGTTGCCGGACCGTTGGCAGATTTTGTTTTTGAACCCGCGATGCAACCCACTGGCCTACTGGCAGGTGTCTTTGGTGGCGTGTTTGGTACCAGTGAAGGGTCAGGGATGGCGTTGCAATTTACACTGGTTTCTCTTCTGGGGAGCGCGATGCCGAGGGCACGAGCTTCGCTCTACGCGCTTGGTGGCTATTTATTTCCCGTATTACGGGATGTGGAAAAGATTGTACCTGATCATGAGATTAATTCTTAGCTTAGAATAATCCGACTGCAATTTGTATCGCAGTTTGGATTTGAGTTAAGGAATCTGGAGTAATTGCTTCGTAAGGATTTTGTTCCAAATATCGCTTGGCAATGGTTGTTATAAGATCGCACATTGCTACCGAATCTACCTCTAATCCGCCTTCTCCTTTAGCAATCAGTGGACGACAGGGATTGATACTAGAAGAAGAAATATCTGACGAAAACGGAACCACCAATACAGTTGAACTGTACTGATTACGAAGATCAATCGAAATCACAACCACAGGACGCTTTTTCGTATCTCCCGACTGACGTAACGCCTTGCATAAGTAGATTTCTCCTTGACGAGGAAACGTAGAAGAATTCGTCATTTTGTGTTCATTGATCAATCAGTATTTTCCCAAGGAGACTCTTCCCAACTCATCATTGCAGCTTCTTGTGTCTGATCAGCCCATACCGATTCTTCATTAAGGTCTTTGGAAGAACGGTTTTCGTAAAAGGAACGCAATTGGTTTTCGATTTGTTGTTTTTGCCATAGACGTAACGCTTCTTCGACAACAGCAGAACGGTTATTGCTGAGTTGATCCACTTGTTTAAGCAAAGAGGTATCAATGGTAATTGTAATGCGTTGCTTACGAGAGGATGGCGAGGAAGACCGATTACTCATGGCTTTTTTTAGTAAGATAAATAATCATACTGGTCGTACTATTTTAACGTTTTTGCCTTTCAGTTTGGTATTGGAGAGGTTAAGTTATGGACTTGAACGGTTAGAAGGTAAACCGCGACGACGTTGGCGTTGTTGTCCCATCAATTGACTGCGTTTTTGCGCTCGGTTGGCGGTTGCTTGTAGATGAGATGGGTGGGGCGATTGTTGATTCAGGTAAGTGACTAACGCTTGAATCGTGGGATATTGAAAGAGGGTCACAAGCGGAATCTCGCGGTTGAGAAGGACTTCTAAGCGACTGCGTACCTGCACAATCAGTAAGGAATGTCCGCCCAAATCAAAGAAGTTATCGTGAATCCCGACTTTGTCCACTTGTAAAAGGTATTGCCAAATGTCGGCAATTTGCTGCTCTAAGCTAGAAGAAGGTGGCGTAAAAGTAGTGGCTAATTCGGGTCGTTCCAGTTGCGGTTCGGGAAGAGACCGACGATCCACTTTTCCACTGGGGGTTAAGGGGAGAGAATCAAGAACAACGAATCCTGAGGGAATGCTGTAGTTAAAAAGTTTTTGACTGAGAAATTGTTTTAATTCCTCATTGGTAACGTCTGTCTTCGGAACAATATAGGCAAAGAGGCGAGAGGTTCCTGAATCATTGCTTTTAACGGTAACTGCTACTTCAGTAATGGCGCTATGTTGAGCTAAAATCGCTTCAATTTCTCCCAGTTCAATTCGGAAGCCTCGCACTTTCACTTGGTTATCTTTGCGTCCTAGATATTGCAAGTTTCCATCCGGAAGATAGCGGGCTAAATCCCCCGTTTTGTAGAGGCGAGAGGTGTGATCGAAGGGGTTCGTGATAAAGCGTTCTGCGGTTAATTCTGGGCGATTGAGATAGCCGTTCGCTGGGGCAATTCCCCCGATATACAGTTCTCCAGTCACACCAAGCGGAACCCGATTTTGATTTTCATCCAAGAGATACACTTGGACATTCCCCACGGGACGACCAATTGGGGGTAAGGGCGACCAGGTTTCTGGGCTTTTGGGAAGCGGATAAGCGGTCACTACATGGGTTTCTGAAGGACCATATTGATTGATTAACTGGCAATGCGGAAGATTTTCAAAGAAGGATCGGATCGCTGGAGTAATCTGTAATTGTTCCCCAGCCGTAATCACTTCTTTAAGAGACGTGGGAACAAAACCCTGACGCTGTGCTGATTCTGCTAACTGAGAAAGGGCGACAAAGGGAAGAAAGAGTCGTTCAATTGCTTGTTCTTGGATGATTGCTAATAGCTGATCGGGATCGCGCCGTTGACTGTCTGACACCATGACCAAGGTTCCTCCACTTCCCCAAGTGGCAAAGCATTCTTGGAAGGAGACATCAAAGCTAAGGGAGGCAAATTGTAAGGTTTTCAGCCCCAGTGAAGACTGATCCCGTTGCCAGTGAATCAGGTTATTCAGGGAACGATGGGGCATTGCGACACCTTTCGGTTTGCCTTTTGAGCCAGAAGTGTAGATAATATAGGCTAGGGCATCAGGATTGATTGTAAGGTTGGGATTTTCTTGGGATTGCTTCGCGATCGCGTCCCACTGCGTATCCAGTTCAAGTTGAGAGACTGCTTGCGGTAACTGTTCACTGATGTCTGACTGGGTTAACACCACTTTTGCTTGCGAGTCTTCCAGCATAAACGCCAGCCGATCTTCAGGGTAATTGGGATCGAAGGGAACATAAGCTGCGCCTGCTTTCAACACCGCGAGGACAGCAATGGGAAGAAACGGATTGCGCGCGAGACTAATGCCAACGGCATCATGAGGCTGAATGCCCTGTTGTTGTAAATAATGGGCGAGTTGGTTTGCAGATTGATTAAGACTTTGATAGGTTAACTGCTGTTCCCCTGCAATCAGGGCAATTTGATTGGGCGTTTTTGCTGCTTGTTCCGTAAAGCAATCATGGACACAAGTTTCAGGATAGTTAACGGTGGTTTGATTCCAATGGGCGAACTGCTGTTCTTCCGCTGGCGTGAGAAAGGAGAGACCGGTGATCGGCTGTTCCGGATGAGTCACCAATTGCTGCAACAGTGTCTGTAAATGATTCGCCATTCGCACGATGGTTGCTTCAGCAAAGAGATCGCTGTTATACTCCAACATCCCCACTAGCCCTTCCTCAGGATCTAAGCGCATCAGCAGGCTTAAATCAAATTTTGCAGTCCCACTATCGGCATCTAAGAGGGTTAAGTCTAAGTCGGGAAGGTTGGGTAACACCGGCAAGTCGTGGAAGGCAAACAGCACTTGAAATAGAGGTGGACAACTGAGATCCCGTTCGGGTTGCAGGGCTTCCACGAGTTTTTCAAAGGGAATCTCTTGGTGGGAATATGCGCCTAACGCGGTTTCTCGCACTCGTTGCAACACTTCACGGAAACTGGGATGCTGCGATAAATCGGTTCGGAAGACTAAGGTATTAGTAAAAAAGCCGATTAATTTTTCGATTGCTGAATGATCGCGATTAGCAATAGGAGAACCAACGGCAATATCCGTTTGTTCAGTGTAACGAGAGAGTAAAATTTGCCATCCCGCCAACAGCGCCATAAACAGGGTGGCATTTTCTTGTTGGCTGAGGGTTTGTAGTTGCTGGGTTAACTGCTTAGGAAGGGTTAGCTTCACTTGTCCACCGCGAAAGGTTTGCACCTCTGGTCGCGGATAATCACAGGGTAAATCCAGTGGTGGGGGAAGCGGAGAGAGTTGTTGCTGCCAATACTGGAGTTGGTGGTCAAACTTGGCTTCTTGTTCCCGTTGCCAAACCGCAAAATCAGCATACTGAACGGGTAATTCGGGTAACTCTGTTCCCTGATTCCCGCGCAAACGGTTATACAGTGTCGTTAATTCCTCCAGCATCACGCCCCGTGACCAAGCATCGGAGACAATATGATGCAGAATAAAGAGCAAAATATGGCGCTGCGGGGTTAATCGTAGTAAACTTACCCGCATTAAGGGGGCTTGGGAAAGGTCAAAAGGTTGGCTGGCTGCTTCTGCGATGTGTCTTTGAACTTCTTTTTCCTGTTCTGTTTCTGCTAGCGACTGGAGATCGGTGATGGGAATGGTTAATTCGGAATGGGGATTAATCACCTGTCGCGGTTCCCCTCCCTGCAATTCAAAATGAGTGCGGAGAACTTCATGGCGAGAAATAATCTGTTCAAAGCACTGTTTTAGCAGCGTGATATCTAACTCGCCGTCAATTTGGACTGCGCCAGGGACATTGTAAAAGGCGTTATTCCGTTCCAGTTGATGGAGAAACCATAACCGTTGTTGGGAGAAAGAGAGAGGAAAAGCATTCTTCTCACTGCGCGGTTGTTGGGGAATCGTGTCAGCAGTTTGTTTTTGCTGTTGTAGGCGTTGTAAAAGTTGTTTTTGTTTTTCGGGGGGAAGGGAAGCAATGCGTTGGGCAATTTCGGATTGCGTCATGAGTCCGCCTCCAGTTCAGATAAGAGTTGTTCCATGTCGGTTTGTTTTGCCATTTCTTCGGTGATGAGTTCTGCTAATTCAGCGATGGTGGGGGCTTCAAAGAGATAGCGTAGGGGAATTTCAATGGCAAAGGTATTCCGTAAGCGCGACATCACTTGGGTGGCGAGGAGGGAATGTCCGCCTAAATCGAAAAAGTTGGCGGTGACACTCACGTCTTCTAAGTGCAAGAGTTCGGCAAAAATTTGCGCGATCGCGCTTTCTATGGAATTGCGAGGGGCAATATACTCCTCGGTTTCACTGCTTAAATCAGGTTCCGGTAACGACTGGCGATCCACTTTGCCGCTAGCGGTACGGGGTAAGGCGGAGAGAGGCGTAAACGTGTCAGGAATCATATAATCAGGAACGCGATCGCGCAAGAAAGTCCGAATCTCCTCCCAACTCAAGCCACTGGCAGAAAAATAGGCATCGAGATGCTGCGTCTGATATTCATCCGTTCGCAGGGCGACTACTGCTTCTTCAATTTGGGGATGTTCCCTCAGTCGGGCTTCAATTTCCCCTAACTCAATGCGGAAGCCACGAATTTTAATCTGTTGGTCAACTCGTCCTAAAAATTCCAAAGTGCCATCACGGTGATAGCAAGCCCTGTCGCCAGTTTTGTAGAGACGGGTATTCTCTTGGAAAGGATGCGGAATAAACCGTTCAGAAGTGAGTTCCGCTTGATTATAGTAGCCTCGGGCTAATCCCGCACCACCAATGTAGAGTTCACCGGGAACACCGATGGGAATCGGCTTGAGGTTACGATCCAAAAGATAAATTTCGATATTCGGTAATGGGCGACCGAGGGGAACGGTTTGACCTGGGGTTGCTTCTGTAGTTACGGGATAAGTGAGAACCCCAATCGTACTTTCTGTAGGACCATAATGGTTGAAAATTTGGCAATTGGGCGCAATGTCTTGCACTTGCTTAACTAACTCCCAATTTGCGGTTTCTCCGCCCAGAATTAAACGCTGTTTCGGGAGAACCGCTTCTGCATTTCCGGTGGCTAAGAGAACCGCTAAATGAGAGGGGACAATTTTGAGGCAATCAATGGGATAAGTCTGACAATAGGCAGTAAACGCAGCCGGATCACTCACCTGTTCTTGGGAGAAAATGTGTAAGGTTCCGCCGGTAGCAAGGGCACTAAAGACAGCCGTATTCCCTAAATCGGCTGCGAGGGTAGAAACGGTGGCGTAACTTGCCTCTGCGGGGAGTTGTAACCGTTCTTGGATGCCATCCACATAGTTTAGAATAGCGCGATGTTCGACGGCTACCCCCTTGGGTTTCCCTGTCGAACCGGAAGTAAAGATGACATACGCTAGATGCTGCGGTTGAACCGAAGCAGATGGGTTATGAGTCGGATATTGTGCAACGGTTGACCCGTGGGTATCGAAGCAAAAGGAGGTCACATTCTCAGGTAAGGTATCTTGCCATTGTGATCGCGTTAACACTAGCGCTACAGGCGCATCGTCTAACATTAGAGACAGCCGTTGTTTCGGCATCCCCGGATCCAGGGGAACATAGGCAGCACCGGCTTTGAGAATGCCTAAAAAGCTGATGATTGCCTCTAAAGACCGTTCCAAGCAAATGCCGACTAAGGTTTCTGTGGTCACGCCTTGCTGTTGGAGATAATGGGCGAGTTGATTCGCCCGTTCATTGAGTTGTTGATAGGTTAAGGATTGATCACCAAAGCGTAGCGCGATCGCGCTAGGATTCTTTTCAGCCTGTTGGGTAATCCGTTCATGAAGACACTCTTCCCCACCAAAATCCTGTTGCGTTTGATTCCAGTTCACCAGCAGTTGCTTCAGTTCTTTTTCTCCGACAATGTCGAGATCAGCAATAATGCTTCGCGGTTGGTTGAGGCTACTTTCCAGTAAGGTGACATATTCTTCCCCAAGCCGTTCGATATCCGCCGTCGTAAACTGTTGAGTATTATATTGGAAGCGTAGGGTTAATCCATTGGCTGCGCGATCGCACGCCAGTTGTAATTGCTTCGGATGATCGTCTACTTGTAACTGTTCGAGAGAAAAACGAACACCATCCGCATCCGCTAGGGAGGACCATTCATGAAACGTAAAGCTAACCGTTGGTTCTACATCTGGATTACAATCCCACTCCTCTTGCCAGTCTAAGGCTTCCTGACGCGAGAGTTGAGTTTGTTCCAGCACTTCCTGAAAGCCTAAATTCCCAGATAAAGAAACTGAAAGCGGTAACCACTTTTGCAACGCACCAAATGTCTCCGCCAATTCCTCGTACGGTCGTCCATCGCTACTATAGTTAATAACCAGTTCCGAGACTTGAGTTAGTCGCCAGAGTAGAACTTCCCAAGCCGTTAACAACCAACCTTCGAGATCATCAGTTTCGAGTTTCTCTAGCAGAGTGGGATTAAGTTCAAAAGAATAGCAAGCAACTACTGTTCCTGATTCAGCAGTTTGGTTCGGTAACCTCAACTGTGGCGGATGCGTGAACTGAGGTTGTGACCAATAACTGGTATCCGCATCAGTTAATTGTTCCTGTTGCCATTCTGAAACTTGTAAATACTGAACGATCTCTTCTGTATCGGGAAACGCTTCTCCACCATAGCCATCGCGAATCGCTTGTACTAGCAACTCTAAAGTGGTTCTATCGGCACATAAACGCGGCAGCTTTAAAAGGAGTAAATGCTGTTCGGTTGCGAACTGAATCAGCGTTGCCTTTAAAGGTTGATCGGGGGGTTGCCGCTGCCAAATTTCTTCAATTGTTTGCGTTTGTTCCGTTGCCGATTTGGTTTCTAAATTAAGAAATTCCCAATCTATTTTTGCCGTATCTTGAATGACTTGTAACGGAAACTTAATGCCAGCTGTTTGTTGAAAAGTAGTTCGTAAAATATCTGTTTGTTGAGTAATTGTTTCAATAACTGTTTTTAGTTTTTCAGGATTTAACTTGCCCTGTAACCTAACAGCAAATTGGGCGCGTAATGGTTCACCTTCCTCCTGTAATTGCCACAGTCGTTTTTGTTGAAAAGAAAGTTGATAACCTTCAAGTGTTTGCATAATTGCTCCTGATTCAATTGATTGTGTATTTAGGAAATATTGGGGGATGGGAGACAGTTTACTTAATTCTTAGAGTCAGACTTCCACAGCCCTGTCATCATTATTCCGGTTGACAACATAACAAGAACTCCTAAACCATTAAGAATGACATAAAAAACCTTTAATTCATGTCCAAAAAAAGAACCTTGGTGGAAATACATAATGATTTCTCCAGTTTCTTTAGATGCACCAAACCAACTTCTTGCGACACGAAATAACACGCCAGTGCTAGCACTAAGCAATAGGGGAAGGAATAAAATTGGCGCAACTCGACGGTGGAGTTTACGCAAAGACTGCATTTTCATCGTTTACTAACTCAATAATTTGCTATTAGTTGCTGAAAAATGTGAGGAATCATTTGAATGCTGTTTACAGATAAGATAATTTTCCGGCTTAGAGAAGTGAAAAAGCCAAGTCATAACTTTAGTTATTTCAACTTATTCCCTGTTCCCAAAACTCATCATCTCTCCCATGGCAACAACGGTTTTTCGCTCACCAACATAGGGATTTCTGCCGTGGGCAGTGGATAAATTATCGAGCATGAGAACATCTCCTTCTTGCCAAGGAAAAGCACATTCTTCTTCTTGATAAAGTTGCTGAATTTCTTGTACCACTTCATCTTCAATGGGCGTTCCATCACCATAAAAAACATTCCGAGGTAAATCTGTTGGTGAAAAGAGAGAGAGTAAAGACGCTTTTACTTCAGCATCTAGACAAGAAACATGGTGCAGTTGAATTTGATTAAAAAAGGATTTTTCTCCCGTTTTAGGATGTTCAATAATGGCGGGACTAATTTGAGACGTACGGAGCGTATTTTCTCCTTTCCACTCCCATTGCATTCCGGCTTGCTGACAAAAGGCTTCTACCTCCGCTTTATCATTCGTATGGAAAAACTCTTGCCAAGGAACGTCTAAATCTTGGGTATAGTTACGAACATACATCAGCTTTTTTTCAGCAAATTTTTCTCGTAATTTTGGGTCAAGTCGTTGATAAATTTTGCGACAATCGACAATTGGCGTTTCTCCGCCTGACTGTGCTGCTTTCAAACAGAAGAACCAAATTTTTTGCGGAAAGCGGTGCATATGAGAACTTTCACTATGGAATAAAATCGGGCGGTCTGCTGGATAAGGGGTTGCCCCATAAACTTTGTTAGTAACCCCTTCTCGGGGTAAGTCGTTATATTCATCAAATAACTGGGGACAAATTGCTTCGGCTACGGCTTGAAAATCAGAGGCAGTTGGAACATTAAAACCGCGAAATAAAATCCCCCCATGTTTTAATAATTCCGTTTCAATATAGTCAAGATATTGTTGCAGCCAACTGACTAAATCAATATCAGAAACGGCAGGTTGAATGACTAAGGGTAAAAGATTATTGGTATCTAAATAATCAGTTTTAACCAGGGAAGTTTGGTTAACATTAACGGCTTTGGGCTTAATTTTTTTGAATGATTTAAAGCCACTGGCTTTGCGTTTTTGCTGTTGTTTCATTTTCTGTTCTTGTTCGGCTGGTGTTTGAATATTAAGTTGTTTTAGTCGGATATCCGGGTTAGCAATAATACTGTTTAATAACGCGGTAAATCGCGTTGACATTTCTTCAATGGTTTGCTGATTAAAGAGTTCCGAACGATAGCGCCACGTTCCTAACAAACCACCGTCTCGTTCGCCAAGGAAAAACCCCAGATTGAACTTAGACGTTTGATCATTAATCGCAATTCCCCCGATTTCCAAGTCAGAGGTTTGAAACTCAGGTAATGGGGTATTTTGCAAGACAAAAAGAACTTGAAATAAGGGTGTTTGTCCCGCTTTTCGTTCTGGTTTTAATTCCTCCACTAACTTGCCAAAGGGTAAATCTTGATGGGCGTATGCCCCTAACGAGACTTTCCGCACCCGTTGCAACAGTTCCCGAAAGGTCGGATTCTCTAAGAGATCGGTTCGTAAAACAAGGATATTGACAAAAAAGCCAATTAGGGCTTCTGTTTCCGCCCGATTGCGGTTCGCAACGTCCGTTCCTACAGTAATATCTTCCGCATCGGTATAGCGGCATAACAGAGTTTTAAACGCTGCTAACAGCAACATGAATAGCGTTACCCCTTCTTCTTGGCAAAGCTGTTTTAGTTGTTGTAAGGGTTCTGCGGGAAACTCAAAGGATAACGTTCCCCCTTGGGTGGTTTTTGCCTCTGCTAAGGGATGATCGGTGGGTAAAGGTAGAACTGGAGGACTACTTCCCAGTTGCCGTTTCCAGTAGGATAAAAGGGAGTCTAAAACCTCTCCTTGCAAGTAGTCGCGTTGCCAAACGCTATAGTCGCCATATTGAATCGGCAGTTCCGGTAAAGGAGACGGCTTTCCTCGGGAAAAGGCTTCGTAGAGGGTGGCAAGTTCTCTCACTAACACCCCCATTGACCAACCATCAGAGACAATATGATGCATGGTTAGTAAGACAATATGTTCCCTTTCATGAATCCGCAGTAGCTTCACCCGTAGCAGAGGGGCTTGACTGAGATTAAACGGCGTTTGTGCTTCTTCGCGGGCAAACTGATTAACGACGGTTGCTTCGGCTTCGGTTTGTAACTGGGTTTGCAGATCAATGATCGGAATCGAGAGGGTGAGTTTCGGTGCAACCACCTGTTTCGGTTCTCCCTTTATAGTGTTAAAGGAAGTGCGGAGGGTTTCATGGCGGGCAATCACAGCATTAACGCTTTGTTCTAAAACTTTCACCTGGAGAGAACCCGTCAGACGCACTGCAACGGGAATATTGTAAGCACAGTCTTCGGGTTCCATTTGGTAAAGAAACCACAGTCGCTGTTGGGCAAACGAGAGAGGAAAGGTTTTTACTGACTTTCCTTTTTTCTCCAGCAGTTTTGCTAACAGGGCGCGTTTTTCGGCTTCGGATAGGTGGGCAATCTCTTGTGGCAGTTGTTGAGTCATAACGATTCGTCTTCTTGCATTACTTCTTGCAGGAGGGCATCCAGTTGTTGTTCGGAAAGCTGTTCTAACGCTTCGGTTTGATTGGGTGATGACGTTTCAGTTAACGCGGGAACAGTCGGTGGTTGATCAGGGGTTGCCGATAACTTAGTTTCCAGTTCTCCCACCAAAGCGTTAATCGTGGGATATTCCAAGGCGAGAGTAGAAGCGAGAGAAATGTTCAAATGTTCTTCGAGATCATTCGCCAGTTCTCCTGCTGTCAGGGAGTCCATTCCTAATTCCAAAAACGGCTGATTGATATCAATGCTTTCAGGAGAAGGAATACGGAGGATTTTCGCGATTTTGCTACGAATGTAGGTTTCCAGTAACTCGCGACGGTTCTCCTTTTCTGCACTCTGATACGCTTGAAGAAAGGCTTGGGCTTCTTCCTGTTCTATTTGCCACTGCTGTCGCTTCGTCTGTGTGGTGGCACTGGGTTGAAAGTCCTCATTTTGAGCAATAATAATCCCTTGCTGGGCAGTTGGTGTAATAGTGCTGACTTCCTGAAAGCCATAATTTTCCAGTAGGGTTTGCCATTGCGATGCTGAGAGTAAGGGATAGTTATCGCGCCATTGGTCATTGAACCGCCACCAACCCGTGGTTAAGCCAAAAATTAAGTCTAACCAGCGCGTGGGGGCAGTTCCTTCTAATAAAATGAGGAGTCCATTGGGGGCTAACAGTTGTTTAATTTGTTCAATGGTGACTGATAGGTTTTCTGTTGCATGAAGAACATTTGCTGCGACGATTATGTTGTAATGATGAGTGGGGAAATTTTGTGTAGTTATCTCCTGTTCAATATCCAAGCGTTGATAAGAAAGAAAGGAATACTCTTCAATGACCCCCACCTACTTCGTGAGGTGGGGGATTGGGGAGAGATAACCTCCCCGTAGCTGCGAATAGAGCCATGAGCGGTTAGCGAGTAAACACTTCCAGATGTTTCTCTAGT
>JAAANX010000178.1 GCA_009909085.1 Cyanobacteria bacterium GSL.Bin1
CTTATCTTAGCACGTTAAAAGTTTGTTCGTCTTCGACTCATCCTCACGCTTTGCTCCGGGCCTTAGATCCAACGGCTAAAGCACGTTGGTTTTACGGCGATTCCTATAACCGAGTGACCAGACAATCAACTGTGGTTACCTATTTTCTCCCCCTCTCCCCAAGGACAGTGTAGAGGATAGGGAATAAATATCCTCCACAAAGGGAGGAATCAGGAAGAATAAATTGGGGTCAAAATCAAGCTATTTGATCGCGCTTAGTACGTCATCCGCATGAGTACTGGTATTAACATTGCTATCGACGTAGCTAATGTTTCCTTCCCCATCGATAACATAAGTAATGCGCTTAGAGACAGCACCACCATCAGCATCGTAGGCTTTAGTGATGCTGCCATCCACATCGGCTAAGAGGGTAAAGGGTAAACCATACTTTTCTTTAAACATTTTGTGAGACGCTTCGTCATCGCGACTGACGCCAAGTACAACCATTTCTTGGTCTTGGTATTTTTGATAGTTATCGCGGAAGCTTTGTGCTTCTTTGGTGCAACCAGGGGTGTCATCTTTGGGGTAAAAGTAGAGAATAACCGTTTTCCCTTTGAAGTCTGACAGAGAAACCGTATTACCGTCGCTATCTTTCGTTTTAAAATCAGGTGCTTTCGTACCAACTGCAAGTGCCATAGGTTTTACTCCTACTTAAATATCGGCTTAACGTCAAGATTTTGATTCTTCTTGTTGCTGTTTACGAGACGAAAAGAGTCCCGATTTCATCACATTAGAGAATAACATAGTTGCTCCTGTAGTTAATAAAAACAAGACGCCGAGCCCATTGAGTAAGACATAAATCCCTTTTAGTTGATCCCCGAGATATTCTCCTTCATGAATCACCATTAAAAAATGAGCTTGATCGCGAGTCAAGCCAAACCAATCTTTAGAGAGTCGATAAGAAACCCCTGTTAGAGCGGTAACAATTAGGGGGAGAATCATGATTCCTGCTAAACGTCGATGCCATTCTCGAAATTGTTTGCGCCAATTCATGCTTACTTTTACCTAAATTACATTTTTTCCTTGATAGCATTTTCTGTATCCTTTCATGGTTGTAAATGAACATCAGTAGCTCAGCTCGCACGATTTATAAGTACTACAAAGTTGTTGCCGATCGCTTTTCACAAGAACTGATCATTGTGTTGACTCGATTCCGTCCATCAAAATTTTTTGTACAAGCATTTCCATTGCGCGATTGCAATCAGTCTTCAAGATTTTTTCAAGCGATCGCGCGCTTTGTTGCCGAAGCTATTACCTGATCCGGAGTGGTTTGAGCGAATTTTGTAAATTAAGATGAAACTTGTTTTTTTAGAGTTTTCTGGGTTCTCGGTTGGGCGCTTGATCCCCCAGTTCGCAAAAGTTGTTCTAAAATAGCCGATAACGGCAACTCACCACGGAAGATTATGAAACGACTGCTTATCTTTGGCTTGTTTTTCCTTGGATTAACCTTTGCCCTCTGGAACTTTTCCGGATCAGCACACCGAGGCACTTATCACTCTTATGTTCTCGACTTTAAAGAGGAGATTCCCCAATCGGTCATCGAGAGTAAATTAAATGCGCTTCAGGAACAATATCACGTCACGACACAACTCAACAGTGAATTTTCTGAGCGCGATCGCGTTTATATTGTCAAATCAGAAGAAGAACTCCCCACAGTCAATTCTCTGAAAAAACTGCTCAAAGGAACGACTGAAGCAATTGATCGGAACTATCAGTATCAAGCTTTTGCCATTCCTAATGACCCCGATTATAACCAACAGTGGAATTTTCGCAGTATTAATCTTGAGCAGGCTTGGGATGAATCTCAAGGCGACGGCGTGACGGTGGCAGTGATTGATACGGGGGTCAGTCAAGTTCCCGACTTAAAACAAACTGAGTTTGTCAAAGGCTATGATTTTGTCAATGATCGCGTGCAAGCCGATGATGATGTCGGACATGGCACCCATGTTGCGGGAACGATCGCGCAATCAACCAATAATAATTACGGGGTTGCCGGGATTGCCTATAAAGCCAAAATCATGCCCATTAAAGTCCTTGATGGCAATGGTGGGGGAACGGTCGCTGATATTGCAGAAGGCATCCGTTTTGCTGCCAATAATGGCGCTGATGTGATTAATTTAAGCCTAGGTGGGATGGGCGATAGTCACATCATGTCAGAAGCAATTAAATATGCTCACAGTAAAGATGTGGTGATTGTTGGGGCGGCTGGCAACTCCAACCAAAATTCCGCGGCGTATCCTGCCCGTTATCCTCATGTCATTGGCGTTTCGGCACTGGATCCAGCTGGGGCAAAAGCCAATTATTCCAACTTTGGCGCTGGGGTAGATATTTCCGCCCCCGGCGGCAGTGAAGCCGGAAAAGTTGTGCAAAATACCATTAGCCCGGATACGGGAGAAGCGGTGTTTACAGGGTATCAAGGCACGAGTATGGCAGCCCCTCACGTTGCTGGGGTTGCGGCATTAGTGAAAAGTGCAGGAATTAAAGAACCAGACGAAGTACTCAGCGTGTTGAAACAGTCAGTACGGAAAGTGCAAGAAGATCCCATGAATCATTATGGTGTGGGACAATTGGATGCTGGTCAAGCGGTGAAACTTGCCATCCGTGGACAAATTAGCGTTCGTGACTTCTTCCGCTGGCTGCGCGATAATGGCTATCTCAATCCCCGTTTCTGGATTGATGGCGGTACGGTCATGCTACCCTTCAAACTCGCCACTGTTATCGGCGGGTATCTCTTGGCTTGGTTATTACGGACTTATTTTCCGTTTGCTTGGAGTTGGTCATTAGCCAGTGGTATTGTTGCTGGTAGTTCGGGCTTATTTTTCCTGAAAGGGTTCTATATCTTTGATTTACCGCAAGCGCCGTTTCGCGTGATGGGCAGTTCGATTCCCGAGTTAGGCAATGCCATTCAAGGAAGTCCGGTTCTGAATCCGTTGTTTGCCAGTGTGTTAATTCCTTTAGGGTTAGTGCTGTTACTATTACAAAATCCCCGCTGGCGTTGGTTTGCCGTCGGAACCAGCTTAGGGGTGGCTTCCTTTCTTGCCATTAGTGCCGTGGTTTCGCCAGCACTCTGGGGCTTAGGCAGTGGTTGGCTGGCGAGAAGCTATCTGCTAGTGAATGCCCTATTGTGTTGGGGATTGGGACGTTTAGCCAGTGGTCAAGAAGAAACCGTTTCTTAATTGAGCGGGTGCGATTGCGTCAGAGAAACTATTGAAAGTGGCGCGATCGCGCATTCTTATAAAACTCAAAATCCCCAGCAATTTTCAGATACTGAATCCCTAACCCCGATTCCCTAAAACCTTCTTGAACCCCAAACCCCTAATCCCAAAAACCTAACCCCAGTCTCAATCCGAACCGGTTTGTCACCCCTTGAGAGTAATGCCACAACAAACTCCTGAGCGACCTATGTATCAAACCAATCCTCAGCAGCCTCCTAAAAGTCTTCTCCCCACCATGTATGATTTACCGAGTGAAGACCCAGAGGAACCAGGTTTGCCCGATCAATTCCATATTTATCAGCCGCGATTATTAGACGAAACGTTTCGACCGGCCAATTATCCTTCCGAAGAAATTTTGACAGCAACTGACCTGAATTTATACTATGATTTCCGCCACACGCAATGGTATAAGCGTCCCGATTGGTTTGCTGTGGTCGGTATTCCCCGTTTATATAATGACGAAGACTTAAGACTTAGCTATGTGATTTGGCAAGAAGAAGTCGCTCCCTTAATCGTCATTGAATTGCTCTCACCGGGAACCGAAAAAGAAGACTTAGGAGAAACGGAAAGTGGGAAAAATCAACCGCCAACGAAATGGGAGGTTTACGAACAAATTTTGCAGATTCCCTATTATGTCACCTACAGTCGTTATACTCAGCAAATGCAAGCCTTTACCTTAACCCAAAAAGGTTATCAGCGATTATTACTCAACAATAACAGTCTGTGGGTCCAGGAAATTCAAATGAGTCTTGGCTTGTGGGAGGGAACTTATGAACAAATCCAAGGGAAATGGTTGCGCTGGCAAGATGAAAATGGAAATTGGATTCTTACCCCAGCAGAAGCAGAAAGACAACGGGCAGATCTGGAACAGCAACGGGCGGATACCGAACAACAACGGGCGGAACGTTTAGAAGCTCGTCTAAAAGAGTTGGGAATTGATCCTAATGAAATCAACGAATAATCACTGAGGAGTAAACTACGTCTTGCCGCTTACGCGCTCGCAAGACGCTTTTTTTAGTAGCCCTGAGTCGTCAAATCAGGTAAGCTGAACATATTGCTTGTTCGGACTTAACTTACAAAACAATCCCGTGCCTCTAGGCTGGTTTACAACAGCCCCTAACGCCGCTATATTTTTTGCGCCATTTAAGTCGGCATCCATCTTATTTCCGCAATGTCCACAGGAAAACCGCTTTCCCTTACGCTCCCCAAGATGAAGACAGTGAGAGCAGGTTTTGGAAGTATAAGCTGGGTTAACAAAAACCAGTTTTACTCCTTTGAGAACACACTTGTAGAAGATGAACTGCCTTAACTGATAGAACGCCCAATTATTCCCAAGTCGCTTATCCTTTTTACTTCTTGGACTTTTATTGGTACGCTCTCTAATTCCAGTTAGGTCTTCTAGCGCAATTCCTAAATTATTGGTTGCAACATTATCAACCAACAACCGACTAATATTATGGTTTATCCATTTCTGAAAGCGTTTCTCCTTGCCTGACAACCGTTTCTGAAGTTGGCGACATCTTCGCCGAGAACTTCTTGTGCCTTTCACCGCTTTTCTTTGGAGAACTGCTCTCATTTTGGAATAATGGTTTCGCTTATCCGTAATCTGTTTCCCAGACCATGATTCCCCTTGTGATGTTGTTGCAATATCGGTTCTACCCAGATCTACCCCTAAAACCTGATCGGTTTCGGTAGGATCTGGGATGTTTTGGTCAATCTGAATATGGACATAATAAGTCCTATCTTTTCGCTTAACTAAGGTTGCTGAAGTTGGCTTACTCCCCTTCAACAAGTATCGTTGGTAGTTTCCAATCAGCAACTCTAAACGAGGGCGACTATTTATTAGTTTTATCGAAACTGTCCAGTCTTTCTCTCTAAAACTGAAGATTCTTGCGTCATAACTCGCTGAAGTGGGGGAGAATGCTTTAACTGGCTTATTCTTTGGTTTGGCAGTTTTTCGGTTAGCGCAAACTCTCCGGATCGCCTGAATAGCTAAGTTGGCTGACAGCCCAAACCGAGTCCGCACCTCTTGATAGACCAGAGACTGCATTGCTGTCTTGTTGGTCATTTTCGGAGGAGTGTTCTGGTTCACCCAATCGCAAGCAGAACTAAATGCCAACAAAGTGTCGTCAATTTCTTTGGCGACTTCTCTATCGACCTTGAGCTTGCACGCTACTGTTACGGTTTGGGTTTTGGTCATCTCAGCTTTCAAAAGATGAATAAATTTATGGTAGCAGATGGATTGGGAATTCGTCGCCTACCCTACGGGTAGGACTCCTCATCCCCCGCTATCCCTCCCTAAGCCGCTTTGCTGAGCGTAGGGACTCCCGCGATTATGTTGAAGTTGTGAATTCCCGTTTCCTGTGGCACTATTGAGCATTATCTGTTAGTGTCGAGCGAAAATGTACGAAAAAATTACCCCTCCTAGTGTTGGAACAAAAATTACGTTTAAAGATGGTGAACCCGTTGTTCCTGATGATCCGATTATTCCCTTCATTCGCGGTGATGGAACAGGCTATGATATTTGGCCGGCGACACAGAAAGTTTTAGAAGCAGCAGTCAAAAAGGCTTATGGTGACCAGAAGAAAATCAACTGGTTCAAAATTTATGCGGGGGATGAAGCCTGTGAACACTACGGGACATTTCAGTATTTACCGGAAGATACCCTGCAAGCGATTCGAGAATATGGCGTTGCCATTAAAGGACCTTTGACCACTCCAGTTGGCGGTGGCATTCGTTCTCTCAATGTTGCCTTGCGTCAAATCAATGATTTGTATGCTTGTGTTCGTCCTTGTCGGTATTATCCGGGTACGCCCTCGCCGCACCACTACCCAGAACGATTAGATGTGATTATCTATCGGGAAAATACAGAAGATATTTATCTCGGGATTGAGTGGAAAGAAGGGACTGAAACCGCACAGAAGTTAATTGATCTCCTCAATAATGACTTCATTCCGAATACCCCAGAACATGGCAAGAAACAGATTCGGCTTGATTCTGGCATTGGAATTAAACCCATTAGTAAAACGGGTTCTCAGCGTTTAGTGCGTCGGGCGATTAAACATGCCCTGCAATTGCCCAAGAATAAGCAGCAAGTAACGTTGGTGCATAAGGGCAATATTATGAAGTATACGGAGGGCGCGTTTCGGGATTGGGGCTATGAGTTGGCAACAACCGAGTTTCGCAATGAGTGTGTCACGGAACGAGAATCTTGGATTCTAGGAAATAAGGAAAATAATCCGGATTTGAGTTTGGAAGAAAACGCTCGTCAAGTGGAACCCGGATTTGATAGTGTCACTCCAGAACGGCGCGAAGAGATTAAGCAAGAGGTGCAAGCGGTTCTTGATCGTCTTTGGGAGACTCACGGCGAGGGCAAATGGAAAGATAAGGTGATGGTGAATGACCGCATTGCTGATAGTATTTTCCAGCAAATTCAAACCCGTCCCAATGAGTATTCCATTCTTGCGACGATGAACTTAAATGGGGATTATTTATCCGATGCTGCTGCTGCGTTAGTCGGTGGTTTAGGAATGGGACCTGGCGCTAATATTGGTGATCACTGTGCGATTTTTGAGGCAACTCATGGTACCGCCCCCAAACACGCCGGGTTAGATCGGGTTAACCCGGGTTCATTGATTCTGTCTGGGGTAATGATGTTGGAATATTTGGGTTGGGATGAAGCCGCCCAGTTGGTGCAGAAAGGTCTAGCGGGCGCGATCGCGCGACGAGAAGTCACTTATGATTTAGCCCGGATGATGACGCCGAAAGTCGATCCGCCACTTAAGTGTTCTGAGTTTGCCCAAGCCATTATTAATCACTTTGACGATTAATGATTAGAAAATAGGGAACAAGGCATCTCCTTGTCTCCCTAGAAGTAGATTACAGAAAATGTTAAGAATAGTAAACTGAGGAAAGAAATTTTTTGAGGGAGCAACCTGCGTGAACGTCCTGAAAACTCTTACTCCAACGCAAACCAAAAATCTTGCTGTTCTTGCGATATCGGGTTTACTCTTCTGGACTAGCTTAACCAGCCTTTTGCCCACCTTACCCGCTTACATTATTGACATTGGCGGCAGTAAATATCAGGTGGGTCTTGTTATGGGTAGTTTTGCCATTGGTTTGCTATTGTTTCGCGCGCAATTGGGACAACTTTCGGACCAACGGAGTCGGAAACTCGTGATCATGATTGGGACGTTTGTTGTGGGGACTGCTCCTGTGGGATATTTCTTTGTGGATTCGATCCCCCTGCTCATGATATTTCGAGCGTTTCATGGCATTAGTATTGCTGCCTTTACCACCGGTTACAGCACGCTGGTAGTGGATTGGTCACCACCGGAGAAACGGGGGGAACTCATTGGTTATATGAGTTTAGTGGTTCCGGTTGGGTTAGCTGTGGGACCGGCTTTAGGGGGATATCTGCAAGCGAGTCTCGGTTATGAGATTTTATTTGCCGTTTCCGCTGCATCGGGTTATCTGGGTTTACTTTTTGCATCGCAAGTTACGGAGGTGAGGGAAAAACAGAATCAGGACGCAGCAGCGGAAGAAGACTCACAAACTGGCTTTTGGAATATTTTACTTAGTCCCCGGATTCGGACCCCAGCCACAGTTTTATTCATGGTGGGATTAGTCTTTGGTACGCTAACGACATTTCTGCCTTTATACGTGCGCGAGTTAGGAATTCCGTTGAATCCAGGATTGTATTACACAACGTCCGCGATCGCGAGCTTTGTCATGCGGATGTTTATTGGACGCGCCTCTGATGCTTATGGACGCGGTATTTTCATCACCATGAGTTTGACCTTATACACCGTCGCCATGTATTTACTGGCCAATGCCAGTACACCCGTAGAATTTTTAATTGCCGCGATCGCGCAGGGAGCAGGAGGCGGTACGCTAATTCCAATGATGATTGCTTTAATGTCCGATCGGTCCCTAACTAGCGAACGGGGACGGATTTATGCTCTCTCGATTGGGGGATTTGATTTAGGCATTGCCCTTGCTGGACCGGGAATTGGCTCTTTAGCCGAGATCTTAGGCTATCGCGGATTGTTCCAAGTGGGTGTGACCTTAGCGGCGTTAGCGTTGCTGGTTTTCCTGACGCGATCGAGCAAAAGTGTTCCTCACTCCCTCCGTTTTGCGATTGGACGGGAAAAAGATGTTTATGCGGTGAATCGGTAAAATCGGTAAAACAGAGACTAATTGATTAATCCTTCTTCTTCCAAATCTTCAATCATCTGTAAACCACGAGGATCGCCAAGTTTCAAAAGCGAGGCTTTGGCATCTTCTTTCACCCCAAAGTCCCCATCTTCCACATACGCTTCAATTAAAGCATCGACAGCCGTTGCATACACGACATTAGAGGGCAACTCGGCACAAAGTTGTCCCAGTGTCCAAGCACAATTACTGCGCACTGCAGGAATCGTATCTCTTCTCAACCCTTCAATAATTGGCGGAATTGCGGGGATAATATCTTCGTAATTCAGTTTTCCCACATGGGTTAAGGCACTCGCGGCCCAAAGACGCACGGCAGAGATATCAGTAGCTAGAGCCTGGAGAAGCGGCGGAATCGAGCGGCGATCGCGCGAGTTTCCCAGTGCCCAAACTAAGCCCTTGCGGACATAGCCATTCCAGTCGGTTGCCAACTGCTCAATCAGAGGAACAACCGCATCAGGATGCGGATTTCGCCCCAGGGCATAAGCTGCACTGACGCGGACTAAAGGACAAATATCTGTGAGGAGTGCAATTAAAGCCGGAACCGCGCGATCATCTTCTAACTCACAAAAAGCGCGCGCTGCCAACATCCGTTGCGCTGGTTGCTCAGATTGCAATAAAGGCAGCATTTCCTCTGGATCAAGGGGAGGTGCTTCTTCTTCCACCGATTCCATTTGATCTAAAGGGCTTTCTTCTGAGAAATCAGCGTCTGTATCTAGTAGGGTGAGGTCGTCTTCGTCATACATACTTGTTAAGTTATCACAGTGCTCAAGTGGGTGCAACGCCATCCAAAAACCTTAAATCCTGAATTTTGAAGCATCACTTTGGGAGAACAAGAATAAACAGTAATCATCACTGCCACGTCACCCGCAATGGAGAGTGATACGCTATTAATTACCCATTTCCTCTAGGCTTGGAATTGCTTGCGGATGCGTTCAATGCGACGGCGGTTAACCCCCAAATCCGATTCTCCGACCCGAGACGCTGAACGGACATGAATCAAGTTTTCTTGTGAGTTTAAATAAAATTCTACATCGTCAACAAAACCCATGATACGACTCGTATACTGAGCATATAAATAATTAGGAGTTGCTTTAATAATTTCCGCGTTGTCTGTTTCTTTAATAATATTTTTGAGCTGATCAAAGGCTTCTTTTTCAGAAGAATGATAGGTTAAAGGTTCAACTTTATGGGTGACATCTTTACTTTGGCTTGACACACAATTAGGCGTTTGTGGACATTTAGATAACCTTCCATTTTTAACTCCTAAATTCTTAGGTTGTTCTCCCGAAAACGAGAAAATGCTAGCGATTTCAATAGAATTCGTTGCTAAACTCGGGCTAGGATTCCAGAAAAAGGTACTACAAAATAGGACGATGATTAGAAGAAGAGATTTAAATAATTTTAAAAACATCAGCTTAAAAATAGAAGGGACTCTTTTTATTTTAATGGGCGGAGCGAAACAGTAACCACCCACCGATTCCGAAGCCTAAAAAGTTAGGAATCCAAGCTGCCATAAAGGGAGATAAAAATCCCACTTGCCCGATCGCGCCGGAAATAAAAGCAATGAGATAATAGCCGAAAATAATTAAAATGCTAATGCCAAAGCTGGTTCCCCGACCCGTTTGTTGCGGTTTTGTTCCTAATGCTGCCCCCACCACACCAAAGACTAAACACACAAATGGAAAAGAAACTTTCTGTTGAATCCGTACTTTTAGCTCCCGTAGTTTATCATCATCACTGGTGGCTCGCACCAAATCTAAATATTTTAAGGATTGAACTAAATTCATTTCCCCATAGTCTCGCGATCGCTGAGTTAAATCGAGGGGCGTTTTCGGTAAGTTCAAAACTTTATGCTCAAATTGAACGACATTATTGTAAGAGGAACCTGGAGTAATTAAGTAACTGGTGCCATTATAAAAATCCCATTTATTTAACTTGGGATTCCAAGTTGCTGACTCAGCATTAATAATCTGACTTAGATTTTCGCGTGTGCGATCAATAACCGTTAACCCCCGCATCTCTTCGCCATTAAATTGTTCGGCATAAAACAAACGAACCAGAACTTCTCGTTCTTCTCCATTCGATTGTTCCACATCATCATAATCGGTATAGAGGATGTTTTTTTTGCGAAAGGGGGGTTTTTCGCCCTTCAAGGCGCGTTCCAGGGTAATCCTTGCTTGATAACTGGCAGCAGGAACAATAGACTCATTAAAGGCAAAGGTTAGACCTGTGACGAATAAACTCATAATTAAAGCGGGAATGACCAACCGATAGACACTGACTCCCACACTGCGTAAGGCAATAATTTCACTATCGCTGGAGAGACGACTATAGGTCATCAGCGTTGCTAGTAGTGTGGACATCGGGAAGGCTAGCACAATAAATTCTGGCATTCGTAAGAGAAAAACCCGCAGCGCGATCGCGATCGATAATCCCGACTCTGCCACTTGTCGCACTAACTCAAAAACTGTTCCCACAGACAGTCCAATGGAAGCAAATGCCCCCACCCCAAATAAAAAGGGAAGGATTAATTCTCGAGTGAGATAGCGGTCTAAAACTGGAATTGTAAGCGATTGAATTTTGAACATGATCAAACTTGGAGCAATGGGTTGTCTGTTTGCTGCCGAGAGGGAAGCCAGTTGAATTAACTATCTTTGAGTAACCACTGCCAGTTTTTACGATAGGGATGCACGCGTTCAGTTAGCTGTTGATGATCACGCATTAGAGGGCGTTTTTCATTTGCCCATTGAAAAATCGAGCCTTCTAGATTCCAAACTTGATTATATCCTAGTCCCTGTAATTGTTGAGCAAGACGAGAGGAACGATAGCCAACAGAACAATAGGCAACAATTGTTTGTTCTGGATTCAATTTTGCCTGGGCTGTTTCTACGTCTGGAATATGTTGAGCGTGGGGAAGATGACTCACTAAAAACTCTTCTTTTTGGCGAGTATCAATCAACTGCACTTTGCCCTGATCTTGTTCTAACCAATGCGCCAATGTTTCTGTATCCAATTGTTGAACAGTTGGGAAATCACGACGAATTTTATATTTTAAAAATCGCCACGCTATACTGCGCAAAGGAGCAATTAAAAACTTGAGAGCAAAAAGAATCATAATCTCATGGTTGATTATTTTGTTTGGAATCAATTATTAAAAGAATATGTTAATACTCAAGGACAAGTTGATTATCGGCGTTGGCAATTAGAAGCAAAAGAAGAGCTGAACCAGTGGTTAAATTCTATCTCTTCTCTTCAGCTACGGCAACTTTCCAGTGAAGAACAATTAACACTTCTCATCAATCTTTATAATGCCCTTGTCATTGCCCAAATTTTAAAGCAGTATCCTCTAAAATCGATTCTCCCACGTTTTTTGGGAATACCAAACTGGATTTCTTTTTTGCGATTTTTTACACAACCAATATATACTCTAGATGATCAACCCTTGAGTCTCAACGATATTGAGCATAAGCTGCTGCGGCAACAATGGCAAGAACCTCGAATCCATTTTGCCCTGGTTTGTGCAGCGAGAGGATGTCCGCTGTTACGCAATGAAGCCTACTCCCCCATCCGCATTCAGGAACAATTAACAGATGATGCTACCCGTTTTATTAATAATGTGGATAAAGTAAGCTATTTTCCGGAACATAACCTCCTGCAGTACAGTAAAATTTTTAAGTGGTATAAAAAAGATTTTTTGCAAGTCAGCCCATCAATTCTGACTTATATTAATCAATATTTATCAGTGACGGTTCCAGAATCAACCTCTGTGCAATATCTGCCTTATAATTGGCATTTAAATGAGCAATCAATGATCAGTTATTCCTAATTCATAGATCATTAATTACGATTTAACGGATTTCTTCATAAAACTGTTTTAACCAATGAGCAGACACTCCCATTCCCCACAAACAACCAATCATTAAATAGATAAAATTTGCTTTCCAAGGTCCCCATTTTGCAACTCTGCGGTCAGAGGATTGCACAATCCGGTTCACTTGTTTAATCCGACCATAATGACACAAACGTAAGCATAAATCTGCTTCTTCCATAATTGGCAGTGTAGCATCAAACCCACCGCAATCAATAAAGTCTTGACGACGACAAAACATCACTTGATCCCCAAATAACAGTCGTAAACCTTTGTGAAAAAAAAGCCAAGGATGAAATAAAAAAGGGGCGTAATAAGTTTTTAGAAAATTATGTAAAGAAATTCCCCAACGCGTTTGATCATGTCCACTCATGAGAGAAATAAAGCCAGCACAAGCAATAGTGGGATCAAATAAAACTTTACTGATGATATCGACTAAATCATAGGGAACCAAAGTATCAGCATGGAGGAAACACAAATAATCTCCGGTTGCTTTTTTGACCCCTGCATTTAGTTGTTTGGCCCGTCCTGGAGTAGAGGTTAAAACTTGGATTACGCAAGTAGGAAAAAATTGAGAAGCGATTTCGTCAACGACAGATAGTGTGGGATCTTCACTGCCGCCATCAATAATAATAATTTCTGCTGCAGCCGGTGATAAAAGACTAAGATTGGGTAAATTTTTTTTGAGACAAGTTCCTTCGTTTAAAGTGGGAATAATAATAGAAACACTAGCCATTTCTTTGGATGATTGTTAGTGGTTTTGGTTGTAAAAATTGCTCCCTAAAGTGATCAGTGCTTGATCGGTTAAACTGGGAAACGTTAAAAACAACTCAATTTTACTGATTATGTGACCAATGAATATTATTCGTGCTTATGTGATCCCATTTCTCGTTATCCTGACCTTTGGTCTGGCTTTATTAGCCGTGAGTGCGCGCATTTTCCTCCCGGATGATATGTTAGCTCCTGCACCAGCAGAAGAATCGGTGGAGTCAGCGATGGACAATTAATGTCTGTACCTGGGGGGTTGTTGTATAGCCCTACGTTTTCAGGTGCGGAAGGGGATTAGAAAATTTCTTAATCCTGAAACCTAGTCACAGTCTTGAAGGCTGTTCCCTAGTGCTAGATCAGGAGAATACCCCGACAAACTGAAGCCAAGAAAAAGCGGTAGATATACTCTACCGCTTCTTGCTTAAATGAAGGGATTAACAGCAATTAAGGTGATTGGTCTTAATTACTCTGATCCTTGAGGAAGTAACTCTTTCTTCTTCTCTTGGGGAAAGACTTTTACTTCTCCCTCTACCACATCAACGGTTGCTGTATCTCCTTCGCTCAGGCGACCGGAGAGAATTTCCTCGGCGAGGATGTCTTCTAGCAAGCGCATAATCGCTCGGCGAAGAGGACGCGCACCATAACTGGGGCTATATCCTTCTTCTACTAACCGCTCTTTGAACGCATCAGTAACTTCAAGCTTGATTTCTTGTTCAGTGAGACGGGAGAAGACTTCTCGCAGCATAATTTCGGCAATTTCCTTGACTTCCTCACGATTGAGTTGACGGAAGACAATGATTTCGTCAAGACGGTTGAGAAATTCAGGACGGAAGTATTGCTTCAATTCTTCGTTAACGAGGGAACGAATGCGATTGTATTGCGATTCGGCTTGATCTTCATCGAGTTCAAAGCCTAAACCGCCACCACCTTTTTCGATAACCTTAGAACCAATGTTGGAGGTCATGATTAACAAGGTGTTTTTGAAGTCTACTGTGCGGCCTTTGGCATCAGTGAGACGACCATCTTCTAAAATTTGCAGCAGCATATTGAAGACGTCAGGGTGGGCTTTTTCAATTTCATCAAAGAGAACAACGGTGTAAGGACGACGACGAACCGCTTCGGTCAGTTGTCCTCCTTCGTTGTAGCCCACATAGCCCGGTGGGGAACCAATGAGCTTAGAAACGGTATGCCGTTCCATGAACTCAGACATATCTAAGCGGATCATTGCATCTTCCGAACCGAAGAAGTAAGTCGCTAATGCCTTGGTTAACTCAGTTTTACCCACACCGGTGGGACCGGAGAAGATGAAACTCGCGATTGGGCGGTTGGGATTTTTCAGACCGACACGGGCGCGACGGATGGCGCGAGAAACGGCTCGGACGGCTTCTTCTTGACCGATGAGACGTTTGTGCAAGGTGTCTTCCATGTGCAGCAGTTTTTCCGATTCGGTTTCGGTGATTTTGCTGACGGGAACGCCCGTCCAAGAGGCGACGATGTGGGCGATTTCTTCCACGTCAACCACCGGACCGACTTGGTCATCTTTGCTGGCTTCTGAATTTTTCGCGGAGGCAAGAGAGCGAATTTCACTCTTGATTTCCATCTCGCGATCGCGCAGTTCTCCCGCTCGATCAAAGTCTTGGGAACGCACTGCATCATCCTTTTGTTTCAGCACTTGACGCAGTTCTTCGTCCAGTTCTTTCGCTGCCGGCGGCAGTTGCGAGTTGATCAAACGTACCCGAGAACCGGCTTCATCAATCAGGTCGATTGCTTTATCGGGAAGATAGCGATCGCTGATGTATCGATCCGAGAGTTTTGCCGCCGCATCCAGCGCTGCATCGGTAATGCGGAGCTTGTGGTGCTGTTCATACCGATCGCGCAAGCCAAAGAGAATTTCTACGGTATCTTCTACAGTGGGTTCGCCCACCATAACGGGTTGGAACCGACGTTCTAGGGCTGCGTCGCGCTCAATATGTTTGCGATATTCATCGAGGGTTGTCGCCCCAATACATTGCAGTTCTCCGCGCGCCAGGGCGGGCTTGAGAATATTTGCCGCATCAATCGCCCCTTCTGCGGCACCGGCACCGATTAAGGTGTGAACTTCGTCAATTACCAGAATGACATTTCCCGCTTGACGAATTTCGTCCATGATTTTTTTCAGGCGTTCTTCAAATTCCCCGCGATATTTCGTACCGGCAACGAGTAAGCCAATATCGAGGGTCACGACCCGCTTGTTTTCGAGAATGTCGGGAACATCTTCATTGGCAATGCGTTGGGCTAATCCTTCTGCGATTGCGGTTTTACCAACGCCGGGTTCACCAATTAAAACCGGATTGTTTTTGGTGCGACGACCCAAAATTTGGATCACCCGCTCAATTTCGTTTTGACGACCGACGACGGGATCGAGTTTACTATCCGTTGCCAGCTGGGTCAGGTTGGAACCAAACTCATCGAGCGTCGGTGTTTTTGTCCGCCCTTGACTGGAACCGCTGGAAACTTCAGCGGTTTCTCCCAACATCCGAATCACTTGGGTCCGGACTTTCGAGAGGTCAACACCCAAGTTTTCCAGGACGCGTGCTGCTACGCCTTCTCCTTCGCGAATTAAGCCCAGGAGAAGGTGTTCAGTTCCAATGTAATTATGTCCAAGTTGCCGTGCTTCTTCAAGAGAGAGTTCTAACACTCGCTTGGCTCTAGGAGTGAAAGGAATTTCAACGGCAACAAATCCGGAACCGCGTCCGATAATTTTTTCCACTTCAATGCGAGCATCTTTGAGATTGACGCCCATTGATTTGAGAACTTTCGCGGCTACGCCAGTTCCTTCTCCGATTAAGCCAAGAAGGATCTGTTCTGTGCCAACGAAGTTGTGACCGAGGCGACGTGCTTCCTCTTGAGCAAGCATAATCACCTTAATTGCTTTTTCTGTGAAGCGTTCAAACATAGCCTATTGTTATCACCTGCTGCGTGCCCTTGTTACGCTGATTCTAACATAGGTGATCCCGTGGTTTGTTAGTTGGCTATGGGGGTGTTAGGCTAAACAGGAGTAGGGGTTTCCTTACTTTTCAGGGAGAATAAGCGGATTACAGCAAGTTTTACACATTTTTAAAAATCCAAGCCTTAACTACTTTGCAAGATCTGCCATCCTTTCGTCAAGAGGGTAGCGGATCTTTTTTTCTGTAATGTTTGTAACGTTTCCGCAAAATTGGGATCCGCCAAGTGAGAATGCCACAAAATGAAAGCATCTTCTGGGGGAATCGGGTAATAGTTTTTTCGTCGTCCCGCAATGGTAAACCCCAGTTTCTGATAGAGCGCGATCGCGCTGGCGTTAGACACTCTCACTTCTAGGGTGGCGCGTTCGAGGGGCCAACGAATCGCTGCCAGTAAAAGCTGACACAATAAGAGTTCCCCTAACCCTTGTTGGCGGCAATCAGGATGAATGCCCAGTAGAGTGATATGAGCTTCTTCTACAATTGCCCAAAAACAACCTATCCCTATCAGATATTCTTCCTCTGCGGTATTTTGTTGAACAACGGCTAGCAAGAGGCTGCGTGTGCTGTCAATTTCTTGCTCATAAGCCCCTTTTGTCCAGAGTCCACCAAAACAAAGTTGATCGAGAAAGGTGACTTCCTCCAACTGGGTTTTGAGCAGGGGTTGAATCTTAATCATCTTCACGCTTTCTGGTTGCTAGGAATCATTTCGTTTGGTTATTGATGGTCAGTTATTCTTTATTGCTGACCTTATCTCGTTTTTTTTCGATCATTTTCTCTGGGTGCTCTCCCCTACTTCCTCTCATCTGAGTCTGAGTGACGCCCCAAGCTAGCACACCGGCTAACGCTTCGGCGGTAAGACTCAACAAGCGAAAGAGCGCGAGGCTACTCAGAAGAATCGCAGGGGAAAAGGTGGAATTTAAAAGCGCGATCGCGATACTTTCAAAAACGCCAATACCGCCAGGAGAAGGAACGACTAAGCCGAAGAACCAGGAAAGACTAAAGACACCCAGCAGTAAGGGAAAATGTTCAATTTTCAGTGGGGTTAAACTGGCAATTGTGACCATAAAAGCGCTGGCGCGCAACATTAAAAAACCAATTTCTCCACATAAAGGACGCCAAGGATACTGCTGAATTTGGGGATAACTGGGGGTGAGAGATTGATTTTTGAAGCGTCCTGCTAAGGCCAGCAGAGGATTGAGGAAGCGCGGATGAATAATAATCAAGATCGTTCCGGCAAAGAAGAAGGGAAAGAGAGCGTAGAACTGATTGTGGGTTGTTATCAATCCACCTCGGAAAAGGGTCATTATGGCAATTAGAACCGCTGCTGTTGCCATGAGCAGGGGCTCTAAAAGCGTCGTTAATGTCGCCGTACTCAGATGAATTCCTGCGCTTTGCATCGCTCGAATGCGTCCATAAAAATGCCACACATTCCCGGGAATATATTTGGCTAAATTCGTTTGTAAGTAAATCGGTAAGACCCAAATCAGAGAGGACGGTTGCTGAAGAAACTTCAAAATTCCTGCCCAAACTATACCCGACCAAATATGAGCAGTGAGCGTCAAAATCAGCGCGATCGCGCTGTAGTAAAGCTGGGAAACATCTAATTCAATCGCAACCACGTCTTGCCAATGCTGACGAAAGGTTTTGACGAGAAAAAACAAGGTAATGCCCAGAACAAACCAACGTAAAATTTTCACGATTTCTCCTCAAGTCTTTGCCGATGATTTCTGGGTTGACGCTCATGCCAGCTTTTCCAGCTAGTAGAGCTACGAACAGCAAGCCAAATTAACATCATAGCAATCAATCCCCCCTCCTCTGGCGCACTAAAGGCATATAAAACGAGTAATACCGATAAAACATCTTCACCCAAAGCCACCCAGGGTGGAATCCCTCGCAAGCGAAAGAACCATCCCACCTGTACCAGCTGTAAAAGGAAGGCTAACATGCCGCCACTGATTCCAATCAACCAAAGTTGAGTGGTGTTATACGCTGCCAGTTTTCCCACTGTAACCGCTAATAATAATCCAGCGAGAGGACTTAACGCTAACTGAATCAGTTGTAAGACCCGTTGTCCGAGTAATCGTTTGGAACCCAATAATTCTAATAAAGACCAACTGATTAAAATCGCTAAAACAACTTGCGGATGAATCTGACTAAACAGGGGAACCTGAGACCAAAATTTTTGGTGGTCGACAAAGCCTATAATCAGTAAAGGAAGCGCGAATCGCATTCCTGCTGCAGCAGAAATCGCAAGGATGGCTAAAATACCGGTGAACATAAAAATCAATGACAAATCGTTCAGGAAGGGGAAATAAAAACGAAACCCTTAAAGCAATAACATACCCTGAATTAGTTGCTGATCATTCCATTTTTTATCTTAATGTGACGAGAAGACCCCCACTATAGCGTCAGATTAGTGGGGGATGAATCGTCACCAAACAAATAAAAGTCCGACAGGACATCCTTCGACAGGCTCAGGAACACCTT
>JAAANX010000179.1 GCA_009909085.1 Cyanobacteria bacterium GSL.Bin1
AATCAACGGCGAGACTCCAACGCAGCGACGCAGGAGCGAAGCGACGAGGAAGTGAGGATATCCCGACGCTGAATCAGAGATTACAGCGCGGGACTTATGTTCTCGCGCTCTTGCCAGTTAAATTTTGTGCAAAGTGCTTCTGGAAGTGATTTGGAAACGGTAACAAGGGTTTTTGAGGATTCCATTCCAACGATTATTGAAGCCTATGCTCAAGTGGGCGTTGGCTTGTTGCTATTTACGATTGGTTTGGAATCCGACCTAGACGAATTATTAAAAGTCGGTGTGCAAGCCTCTGCTGTTGCTGTGGTTGGGGTCGCTTTGCCTTTTCTCCTGGGATATTTAGGGTTAACCTTTCTGTTTGGGGTTCCTGCTTTACCCGCCCTATTTGCTGGCGCAGCACTCACCGCAACCAGTATCGGCATTACCGCAAAAGTGCTGAGCGATTTAGGGGTTTTGCAGTCCCCAGAAGGACAGACCATCCTTGGCGCTTCCATCCTTGATGACATTCTTGGGGTAGTCATTTTAGCAGTTGTGGTCAGTATTGTTGAAAAAGGGCAGGTGGAACTGGGGAGCACTGTATCTTTAATTGTTGGCGCGATTGTCTTTGTCATGGTTTCGGTGCTGATGAATCGCTTTTTTGGCCCTTGGCTGGTTCAGCAGCTTGGCAGGTTGAAAAATGCTAAGGGGATACCCATTATCCTTTTGCTGGTGGCAATGGGATTAATTGCTAGGTTAATTGGCTTAGAGGGCATTCTGGGAGCATTTGCTGCGGGCTTGATTCTAGGGGGGACAAACCTGCGAGAAAAATTAATCGAACCCGCCCAAGGGATTGTTTATATTTTCGCCACCATTTTCTTTGTTTCCATTGGCGCAAAAACCGATTTAAGCGTTCTCAATCCTGCAATTCCTGAAAACCGCGAAGGCTTGATTGTCGCTGTCTTCTTGATTTTGGTTGCTATTCTTGGGAAAATCATTGCGGGTTATGCAGCCATTGGGAAAGAAGGGCTCAATCGCTTAGCTGTTGGCACAGGGATGATTCCCCGAGGAGAAGTGGGGTTAGTCTTTGCCGGATTGGGATCGGCAACAGGAGCGCTGCCCCCTTCCATTGATGTCGCGATCGTGTTGATGGTCATTGCAACAACTTTTCTCGGTCCACCCTTACTGCGGTTGGTTTTTCAATCAGTCACGGTTGAGCCAGTTGCAGAAACGACTGAAAATCTTCAAGAAATCGAGTAATTTCTCTTCAGCACCCCCTAAATATTCATTGGAGAATCAACATTGATCGGTTTTTGATCAATTTGGAAACGAATCCCATATTCTTGAAGACGTTTAGTAATATTGCGTCGGGCAGCCTCTAAAAGTTGCGTCCGAATTTCAAGGGCGATTGAACCTGCCCCAAGAATAAAGAAAGTGACCCGGGCTTGAGCCGGTTCCAATTGACCATTATTTTTATTATTTCGACTTCTAAAATTTTTATTGTCGTTGCTGGGAGTGCGGAAGCTAACTTCAGTTAAGCGATGGTCGATGCCATAAATATCTTTGGTACTATCCAGAATAATTTGACGGACCAAGGCTTTTTCTTGTTCAGGAATGGCGCGTTCAAAAAAGATATTGAGCAGCGTAATAATTTTCTGCGCCCCCGATAAATTTTCAATGGACATTTGCGTCAGCATACTATTGGGAACTACGACTAAGGTTCCTTTTCCAGACAAACGAATTTTGCTTGATCGCCAACCAATCGCTTCGACTCTGCCGAAGGTACCATCTGCCAGGTGAATATAATCATCGACCACAAAGGGACGATCCAAATACAGCAAGATCGTCCACAACACCTGTTCGAGCACTTTTTGAGAAGCAAAGGCAATGGCAATTCCACCAACACCGATACTTGCCACTAAGCCGGTAATGCTGAGACGATGCGACTCGGCAAAAATAAAGATGACAATCAGAACAATGAGTGAATTGGCAACAAATTTAATAAAGGCTAACACTTCGCTGTTGACATTCTTGCGGCTTCTTAGGGCTAAATCGAGGAGATAACTGCTAAAAAACTCATTAAAGAGGGTAAATGCTAGCAAACAAGTATTAATCGCGATCGCGCCCCCGAGGAAAAACTCGCTAATGAATAACCACGTCGGTTCCTCGGGAATTATAGTCATTCCAATTGATTTCCGTACAGCAGAGTTAAAGGCATGTTCTGTATTTGCCCCTCATTGATTGTATGGTTCTTACTTGGAATCACTATAACAATAAAACAATATCGCCAATGGAGAGGAAAAACGAAAGGGTAATCCACCGTTGATAAGGAGCAACAATTTGTTGATAGGCCTCTTGCAATTCTGATGGGAAAAACCGAAACACCAGAAAACGCAGAATCCTGGGAATGACAAAAACAATGGTGGTAATAACAAGTGCAAGAACGCCCAAAATCAAGTAGATGGGATTGATGGTAACAGGCTCTCCCGAAATCATCAGTTGATTCAGGTAATCCCACAAATGAATGATCAACATCCGATCTTGAGGCAAAGACGAATCAGTCTCGATAATAGTTTGCAAAATTCGAGGGAAATGAAAGTGAGGAGTGGTATTGATCATAAATGGAACAATTAAACAATAGAATTGGGATTGATTATTGAACCCTGGGCGCGACGGTGCTTTTTTTTCAGCAACCCCGATTGATTAAGTCTTTTGAGATCCCTTGCTACCGCCTTTTTTAGCATTACGAGCGTTTTCTTCTCTCTCTCGTTGCTGTCTCAGTTGTCGCAAGGCTTCTTGACTCAAACCAAAGATTGCTCCCACACTTGCCCCAACAACCGCATACTTGCGGTCTAAATGGCGATAGACCTCAGATGTATAAGGACTGGGGATGGCGTGACCAACCACCCAGCCAATGCCCGTTCCGATGAGAGCAGTCACCAAACCTGAGAAAATAATTCTTTTGTAATTCATCGGTTTTCACCTCTGCAATTGAACGATTCGGTTAGGAACGGAAAGCAGCTTGTTCTTCTTCAGGAGAATCACTGAGATTGGTCAGTTGAGAGCCGTTTGTCTGCGGGGGTTCGGGAGGATTACTGTCGAGAAAGCGACTTTCGAGGCTTTTAATAATCACATACAGCACAGGAACGATTAGTAAACTGAGCACTGTTGCCACAAGCAATCCGCCAAATAAAGCCGTTCCAATCGACCAGCGCGATGCCGATCCAGCACCAGTTGCAATCACCAAGGGGAAAAACCCCACCAGTGAGGAAATCGCCGTCATTAGAATTGGTCGAAAGCGTTCCCCTGCTGCTTTTTGGGCTGCCTTAACAATCGTTAGACCTTCAAGGCGGGCTTGGTTAGCAAACTCCACAATCAGAATGGCATTTTTACTCGCCAGACCAATTAACATCACTAAAGCGACGTTCGCATAAACATCGTTCACTAAACCTCGCATCGAGAGGAACAGCAAAGAGCCTAACATGGCTAAGGGAACGGATAACAAGATAATAATCGGGTCAACGTAACTCTCATACTGAGCAGAAAGCGTGAGGAAAACCATGATAATCCCGAAGGCAAAGACCAAAATTCCCAGACTGCCTGCTGCAATTTCTTCTTTGGCTAAACCAATCCAGTTACTGTTGATACCGGGGAGAGCGCTTGCTTCTACGGTTTCATCCATAGCAGCGATCGCTTGTCCGCTGCTGTAGCCTTGGGCTGGAGAGCCTTGCAGTTTAATCGAACGATAACCGTTGTAGTGGGTAATGGTTTGCGGTCCAGTAATTGGCGTAACGGTTGCCAGTTCGCTCATTGGGATCATTTTGCCATCTCGGGAACGGATATACAGCTTGTTGATATCTTGAGGGGAATTGCGATAGTTCCCTTGGGCTTGCACATAGGCTTTATAACTACGAGTACCGAGGACAAAGTCATTCACATATTGAGACCCCATCGTTGCCCCGAGGGTTTGTACGGCTTGCTGGAAATCAATGTTGAGAGACTCTAACTTGTTACGGTCAAATTCCACCTGCAATTGCGGTGTTCCTGCGGTGAATTGGGTATAGGCAGTGCCACCAATCGCGGGTTGTTGATTGGCAGTTCCCAAGATTTCTTGGGCATTTCCTAGAAATTCATCAATGGAGAGTTTCCCGCCGGTACGATCTTGGAGCATTAACTCAAAGCCTCCTGTGGTCCCAAAGCCGGGAATTGCTGGCGGGTTGAAGGCAGCAACGATCGCGCTGTCAATTTGACTGAAGGCGATATTCAACCGTCGCAAAATGCCATTAATTTGCTGTTCCTCGTTGGTTCGCTCTCCCCAAGGTTTTAGTTTGGCAAAGAACAATCCCTGATTCGGTCCAGCCCCCTCAAACCCGTTCCCGCTGGCAATAAAGCTGCCTTCAATCTCAGGAATCTCGCCCATAATCTCCCCAACTTCTGCAACCACTTGGTCGGTATAGCTCAGGGAAACGCCATCTGGGGCTTGAATCAAACCTAAAACCACCCCTTGATCCTCTGCGGGTACAAAACCGCTGGGAACCGCTTGGAACATATAGTAAGTTGCAAACAAAGCAGCGACAAATGCCGCCATGACCAAGTAGCGAATGCGAATGAAAAAGCTCACCAAACCTTGATAGCGATCGCGCAACCAAGCCAGAAACTGGTTAAATTTGCCAAAGAACCAGCCCAAAGGACCTCGGGCTTCTTGTTGCGGTCGCAGTAAAATGGCGGACATACTGGGACTAAAACTGAGGGCGTTAAAAGTAGAAACAACAATGGCAAAGGCGATAATCAGCGCGAACTGTTGGTAGAGTTTTCCGGTTGTTCCCGGGAAGAAGGCAACGGGAATAAAGACCGCCAGTAGCACCAAAGACGTTGAAACCACCGCCCCTGTCATTTCCTTCATCACTGCCATCGAGGCTTCTTTGGCGGATAAGCCTTGCTCTAGTTTTCCGCTGACCGCTTCCACAATCACGATCGCGTCATCTACCACCACTCCTGTTGCGAGGATGAGACCGAACATGGTTAAACTGTTGATGGAGAAGCCAAAAATGAGGGCAAACGCCAACGCCCCAATTAGGGCAACCGGAATCGCGATCGCGGGAATAATCGTAGTGCGCCAGTCTTGTAAAAAGCAGTAAATCACCAAAATCACCAGCGCGATCGCTTGTAGCAGGGTAATAAACACTTCTTTAATCGAGGTTTGAATAAAGGAAGTGGTGTCGTAAACAATCTCCGCTTTCATCCCCGGCGGGAAGTTCTCGTTTAACTCTGCCATCGTACTTTGGACATTTCTCGCCACATCCAAAGCATTACTACCTGGAGATTGGTAAATGGCAAGCCCTAACCCTTGTTGTCCATTGACTAACGCATTGCTGCTATAGTTTTCTGCCCCAATTTCCACATAACCGACATCTTCCAATTTCACCAATGTGCCATCATTGCCCGTTTTGACCACTAAATTGTCAAAATCTTTCGGATCGCTAAAGCGACTGCGAATTCGCAAAGGCAGTTCATAACTTTGACCGTCAGGCACGGGTTCTTGACCAATTGCGCCCGCCCCGACCACGACGTTTTGAGATCGCAAAGCATTCACCACATCCAGAATGGTTAACCCACGATTGCTTAACGCCGTCGGACTCAACCATAACCGCATCGCATTTTGTTTATTGCCAAAGACGGCAACATCGCCCACCCCCGGCACCCGCTTAATAATATCGGTGACGTTGAGATCGACATAATCGCTAATAAAGATGTTGTCATACTCGCCTCCTTCCGAATAGAACCCATAGATCATGAGAATACTGGTGGAGGCTGCCTTCGTTGAGACCCCCAGTTGTTGAACCGAGGAAGGCAGTTTGGGTAAGGCTTGGGCAACCCGGTTTTGGACATTCACCTGGTTCGTATTTTTATCCGTATTGGAGGGAAAAAAGACGGAAATCTTACTATTGCCAGCATAACTTTGGGAGGTCATGTAATCCATGTTCTCCACCCCATTGATATCCCGTTCCAGAATCGTGGTCACCGTATTTTCAACGGTATCCACATCGGCACCGGTATAAAAGGAACTCACCTGAATTTGAATGGGGGAAATATCGGGTAAGTAGTTGATGGGCAATAGTGGAATACAAACCCCTCCTACTAAAAGAATCAACAACGTGCAGACAGTCGTCAGCACGGGTCGTTTAATGAATGTATTCGCAATGGACAAAATAGGCATAATGGCTCAAGTCAACTGTTAATTTCTAGTTTTCTGCGATGGCAGTCATCACCTATTGAGGCTGAATCGGTGCTCCATCTCTCAATTTCAGAATGTTGGAAACGGCAATCTTATCTCCGGTTTCTAACCCCTCTAAAACCTGATAATCCGATCCTTGAATATCGCCGAGTTGAATCGGACGTTGGCGCACAATGAGCTGTGCTTCTCCCTCAGTTGCTTCGGATTGGTCTTGAACAAAGACAAAGCTTTTACTGCCCACTCGGGAAATCGCTGTTGTCGGAATTAAAATCCCAGGGTCAGTATTCCAAACAATTTTTGCCTCCACTCGTTGTCCATCGCGGAGACTCCCTCCAGAATTGGGGAAGCGCGCTTTAATCGGAACTGTTTGCAGGGTTGTTTCCACATTCGGAGAAATAAAGTTGATAGTTCCTTGGCTTAAGGGCTGCTGCGTCGCTGGATCGAGCAATTCTACCGTCATCCCTTGCCGTAAATCCCCAGACCGTCGGGCAGGAACCGAAATTTCGAGATCGAGGAAATCATTGCGGGTAATCGTCGCGATCGCGTCTCCTACCGTTACATAATCACCTTGTTTGACTGCTAAATCCCCGACAACCCCTGAGATTGGCGAGAGGATTTGTTTAAAGCCAACACTCACTGCTGCTGCTTTTACCTGCGCCCGCGCCTGTGCAAGATTGGCTTCAGCCTGTCGAATGGCTGCTTGGGCGGCTTCGATTGCATTTTCGGCTTCCTTGAGCTGATTTCTTCTTGTTTTCAATTCAGTTTCGGCTTGATCGAAACTAAACTGCCCAATTGCCCCAGCATCTAATAGGAATTTGGCGCGATCATAATTGACTTGGGCTAAGTTCACTTGTTCTTGGGCAGAATCTCGCTTCGATTGAGCCACCTTCAGCTGTTCAATCGCAGTATCACGGCTGGCGATCGCGGCCTCGACCCCAGCTTCGGCATTTTCTAACTGAGGCAGTGTCTGATCCGGTTCCAGCACCATCATCGCCTCTCCTTGCTTGACGCGATCGCCCGGTGCCACTCGCATCTCTTGAATGCGTCCTTGGATTTCCGGTTTGAGGGCGACTTTCTCTGTTGCTTCTAGATTCCCCACATACTGAGAACTCTCTTCTAACGTTTCTGGACTTAAGGTTTCGATCTGGACGGGAATAGGCGGTGGACCACTGGCTTGTGCGTCAGGGTTGGAACGGCTGCATCCGGTGCTTGTGGTAGCAATTAGCAGCAACAGTCCCCAAAATTTCTGATGATTTGAAGTCTTCATATTTAAATACTTTTCTAAAAATGACATTGTCTTTTAATTCAGGCTTCGGGTCGATCGCGCAAGGGAGAAGGAAGATGAGCGCGATCGCCCAACCGTTGCAGTAAGGGTCCATGAAGATCAAACTTGACCACCGTGAGGGCAGACACCGGCATAAAAATGCGATCGCGATAGCGACCCAAATCAATGCCCAACAAACTGCACAACAGAATCCGAATCGTCGCCTTATGAGACACCACCAGCACCTGACCATCCGGATACTTTTCTTCAATTTCCGCAATCACTAAAGCCGCCCGACTCGCCACTTGCACCGCCGTTTCCCC
>JAAANX010000180.1 GCA_009909085.1 Cyanobacteria bacterium GSL.Bin1
GCGCGTTTTATGTCTGGTCATACCAAGAACTGGAAACGCTACTGAGTCCTGAAGAATTACAAGCGCTACAAACTGAATTTACAGTCACTGCAGAGGGCAATTTTGAAGGCAGCAACGTCTTACAACGGCAAAAGGGCGGAAATCTATCCCATGATGCTGAATCAGCGCTCAAGAAGCTATTTAAGGCGCGTTATGGTGCTTCCTCCCTGGCTACGTTCCCACCGGCAACGAATAATAGTGAAGCTAAGCAAACCCAATGGCAAGGACGCATCCCCCCCGTTACCGACACCAAAATGATCACCGCTTGGAATAGCTTGATGATTTCCGGTTTAGCTAGGGCATATGCGGTATTTGGGGAAGCCCACTACTGGAATAGTGCGGTGAAAGCAGCGGACTTTATTTGGGACAATCAGTGGGTAGAAGGACGCTTCCATCGTCTCAACTACAACGGAAAAGCCACTGTCTCTGCCCAATCTGAAGATTATGCCCTCTTCATCAAAGCCCTCTTGGATCTTCATGCCTGTCATCCTGAACAAACCCAATGGCTAGACAAAGCCACCCAACTCCAAGCCGAATTTGATCAATATCTGTGGAGTGTGGAAACCGGTGGTTATTTCAATACAGCAAACGATAGCAGTCAGGATTTAATTGTCCGAGAACGAACCTATATCGATAATGCTACCCCTGCTGCCAATGGCGTTGCGGTTGCCAACCTGGTCCAACTGTTTGAAATCACGGAACAAACTGATTATCTCGCCAGCGCTGAAAAAACCCTACGTGCCTTTAGCAGTATTATGGAAAAGTCTCCCCAAGCTTGTCCTGGGTTATTTTCGGGTTTGGATTGGTATTTGCAAGGCACCTTAGTCCGTTCAACGCCTGAACAGTTGCAAGGATTAGCCAGTCAATATTTACCCACCTGCACCTATCGTGTGGAAACGTCTCTACCAACGGGTGCCGTCGGTTTAGTCTGCAAAGGCTTAACCTGTTTAGAACCAGCAACAAATACAGAACAAATGATGACACAAATTAGTCATCAGTAAGCAAGTATTATGATAAGGAAACTGAGAGAAGAGGGGAGAGTGTGACTAGTGACCCAAATCAGTTAAAGGAGCAAGGTAAGGGGAGAAAGTCAAAGATTACGCCTTCGGAAAACGGAAGGCGCCTGCGCGTGACCGTTGGTGAATGTTGGCATCTCTTGAAACTTTCCTCTTATCCCTTGTTACTTTAATGGCTTGTTGCCGATTGCCGATCCATTAACTAAGACCCAATAATAAACAACAAATAATCAAGAATCAATAACAACTCATGTGGACTGATTTATTACAACCAAGCTTAGTATTAGGGAAACCGGTCATCCATCTTAGTGCTGACATTCTCAAACAACATCAATTGCAAGGTTTAATTTTAGATGTTGATGAAACCCTAGTTCCCCTAAAATCCCGTCAGGCTTCGGATGAATTAATTACTTGGGTAGAAGAAATTCGCCAAGTCGCTAAGATTTGGTTAGTCAGTAACAACCTTAGGGAAAATCGAATTGGGGGAATTGCCAAGTCTTTGGCACTCCCCTATATTTTAGGGGCACGAAAGCCCTCTCGGAAACGTCTGCGTGAAGCTGCTGATGGGATGCAGTTACCCGTTGATCAAATTGCTATGGTCGGTGATCGCATTTTTACCGATGTTTTAGCGGGAAACCGTTTACAAATGTTTACAATATTAGTTGAACCCATGGTCGATCCGGCTGTGGTTGATCGCAGTTACCCGATTCGTCGTTTAGAAGTGCAAATTTCTCGTTGGTTAGGAGTCAGTTTAAAAGATAAAGGTCAAAGTTCACCCCAGACTAACAAACCCACATCAAGCTAAATATAAAAAAAATATAAAAAAATAAATAGTAACAAAACGAGATATGCAATGATAAAAATCGATACAAATGGGGTCAGCCGATATAAAGACCCTAAATATATTAAAACTCGATATAGTTAGGGCAATTATCCGCAATATAAGGGTGATTGCCCTAATTGCTTAGAAATCCTCCCTCATCCTCCATGTCTCAAACCATCGTTGTCAAAATTGGTACCTCTAGTGTTACTCAGCCTCAAACCGCTTCTCTGGCTATTGCTAATATTGCTGCACTAGCAGAAACATTGACTGAGCTTCGTTCTAATCACATGAGGGTGATCTTAGTTTCATCAGGTGCGACTGGCGTAGGGTGTGAACGCTTAAACTTAAAAGAACGACCGCGAACCATTGCCCTGAACCAAGCGGTGGCAGCGGTGGGGCAAGGGCGACTGATCCGAATTTACGATGATTTATTTTCCACGTTACGCCAGCCGATCGCGCAAGTGTTACTGACGCGCCAAGAGCTCATTCAACGGAATTCTTACGTCAATATTTATAATACGTTTCAGTCGCTGCTGGAGTTAGGGGTTATTCCTATTGTCAACGAAAATGACACGGTAGCAGTCGAGGAGCTTAATTTCGGGGATAACGATACAATGTCGGCACTTGTAGCGAGCTTAGTAGAAGCCGACTATCTCTTTCTCCTCACGGATGTGGATCGACTTTATTCAGCCGACCCCAGACACAACCCAGAAGCACAACCGATTCAAAAAGTGGTGACCCGCGAAGAACTGGAAGAATTACAAAGTAAGGCAGGCAAAAGCGGTTCTCAATGGGGAACCGGTGGCATGGTAACCAAGCTAGAAGCCGCTCGCATTGCGACAGGGGCGGGTGTTAAAACCATTATCACCCACGGACGCCGACCCAAAGATATTCATAAAATTCTGGCTGGAGAAACCATCGGGACGCAGTTTGAAGCGCAACCCCGTGGAGAAAATGCTCGTAAACGCTGGATTGCCTATAGTTTAGTACCAGTGGGACAATTGTATTTAGATGAAGGGGCGGTTACAGCGATCCGCGATCGCGGTAAATCTCTCCTCGCTGCTGGTATTACACGGGTGGAAGGCAATTTTCAAGCGGGAGAAGCAGTGGCGTTATGTGATGGGGACGGGAAAGAAATTGCTCGGGGTCTAGTCAACTATAGTAGTGCCGAACTGCAGCAAATTCGCGGTTCCCAATCGCAAAGTATCCCCTCTATTCTTGGTTATACCAATACCGAAACGGTGGTCCATCGCGATGATATGGTGTCAGTTTTATAGCAAATTTCTGTACCGAAACGCACCAAGTTTGGCAAAATAGACTCTGTAGTGATTCTTAAATGATGAAGTCGAAATTTGTCCTGCTTAAGGCAATAGGCGACAGGGAACAGAGAACAGGCGACAGCGTTAGACAATCACTCAAATTACTCAGTTTGTACTTCATCAAGATAGAACGTGCTATATCCGTATTTTGAAATGAATGAATTCTCCACACCAATGAGCAAACCGCAAACTCTCTTCGATAAAATCTGGAATCAGCATTTAGTAGATGAACAAGATGATGGCACTTGTCTGCTCTATATTGATCGTCATTTAATCCATGAAGTGACCAGTCCCCAAGCTTTTGAAGGACTCCGTTTAGCTAAGCGTACCCCCCGTCAACCGCAAGCAGCCCTTGCTGTCGCCGATCACAACGTTCCCACCTCAGATCGCTCAGAAGGGATTAAAGAACCGCAAAGTCGCCTGCAAGTGGAAACTCTCGAACGCAATGCTGAAGAAATGGGGATTCCGCTGTTTCGCATGAGTGACGAACGCCAAGGGATTGTCCATATTATTGGTCCCGAACAAGGCTTAACCCAACCGGGAATGACGATTGTTTGTGGCGATAGCCATACCTCTACCCATGGGGCATTTGGGGCGCTGGCGTTTGGGATTGGTACCTCAGAAGTGGAGCACGTTCTCGCGACCCAGACGCTACAAGCGAGAAAGCCCAAAAATATGAGAATTACCGTAGAAGGTTCACTACCGCTAGGAGTGACAGCAAAAGACATTATTCTCGCCATTATCGGCAAAATTGGTACCGCTGGCGGAACCGGTCATGTCATCGAATACGCGGGAGAAGCCATTCACAGCTTAACCATGGAAGGGCGGATGACCATTTGCAATATGTCCATCGAAGCCGGGGCACGTGCTGGATTAATCGCCCCCGATGAAACCACCTTTAACTATATTAAAGGTCGTCCGCTTGCTCCTCAAGGCGAAAATTGGGAAAAAGCGGTTGCTTACTGGCAGTCTTTACCCTCAGATGCCGGGGCAACGTATGATAAGGAAGTCACTTTAAAAGCGAGTGAAATTATTCCCCAAGTGACCTGGGGAACGAGTCCGCAAGACGTTTTACCGATTACCGAAAGCGTCCCTGATCCCGATGACTTTAGCGATTTTAATCGTCAGCAAGCGGTCAAACGAGCCTTAGAGTATATGGGACTGACACCCGGGACCAAACTCACCGAAATCCCGGTTGATACCGTGTTTATTGGCTCTTGTACCAATGGACGCATTGAAGACTTGCGAGCAGTAGCCAAAGTTGCGGAAGGGCGTAAAGTGGCTGATGGCGTCTATGCGATGATTGTTCCCGGTTCTGGCTTAGTGAAACATCAAGCCGAACAAGAGGGCTTAGATATTATCTTTAAGCAAGCGGGGTTTGATTGGCGTGAACCCGGTTGTTCCATGTGCTTAGCCATGAATGCCGATCAATTAAAGCCAGGAGAACGCTGTGCTTCCACCTCGAACCGCAATTTTGAAGGACGACAAGGACGCGGCGGACGCACCCATTTAGTGAGTCCTGCCATGGCGGCTGCGGCTGCAGTAACTGGGAAATTAACCGATGTACGAGAATTAGATCATTAAGGGAATTATGGAGAAATTTACAACCTTAACGGGGATTGCTGCCCCTTTACCGATGATGAATGTTGACACGGATATGATTATCCCCAAGCAACATCTCAAAACCATTAAACGGACAGGGTTAGGCAAAGTTTTATTTGATGAGTTACGTTTCCAAGAAAGTGGTGAGGAAATTCCCGATTTTGTTCTCAATCAAGCCCCCTATCGCGAGGCAAAAATTTTAATTGCAGGAGATAACTTTGGCTGTGGTTCCTCCCGAGAACATGCGCCTTGGGCCTTACTCGACTTTGGTATTCGCTGTGTGATTGCACCGAGTTTTGCCGATATCTTTTTCAATAACTGCTTCAAAAATGGCATTCTGCCCATTGCTTTAGGACAAACCGAAGTGGATACGTTAATGGCGGATGCGCAAAATCCCGAAACCGTAACCATGACCGTTGATTTACCCGAACAAGTGATTCGCCGCCATAATCAGGAAACCATCCCATTTACAGTCGATGAGTTTCGGAAGCACTGTTTACTCAATGGCTTAGACGATATTAGTTTAACCTTGCAGAAAGCCGAGCAAATTGGCGACTTTGAACGCCAGCAACAGGAGTCTTTGCCTTGGCTATGGGCCAATCGTTAGGGAACTCTAACCGCAATTGCTGCCTCTGCCAGAAGAAACGACATCATAGGAAATTCAGCCCTCAAAAATTACGGTTCGGATATCCCTACTCAGTTAAGGCTTAGCACTCCCTAAAAGAGAGTGCTAAATTGACTATTGATGGACGACGACAATAAAAATTACAACGATGCCTAAAATCGTATCTTTTAACGAAAAAGCAAGACGCTCTCTCGAACGAGGCGTTGATGCCCTGGCAAACGCTATCCGCATCACGCTTGGTCCGAAAGGACGCAATGTCTTATTGGAAAAACAATATGGTGCTCCCCAAATCGTCAATGATGGGATTACTGCTGCTAAAGAAATTGAATTAGAAGACCCTCTCGAAAATACGGGCGCTCGCTTAATTCAAGAAGTCGCCTCGAAAACCAACGATGTTGCTGGAGATGGGACAACCACCGCTACAGTCCTTGCCCAAGCAATGATCAAAGAAGGATTGAAAAACGTTGCTGCGGGTTCTAACCCCGTTGCAGTGCGTCGAGGGATTGAAAAAACAGTAAATTATTTAGTAGACGAAATTGCCAACGTTGCCAAGCCGGTTGAAGGAGACGCGATCGCGCAAGTGGCAACGGTTTCTGCGGGCAATGACGAAGAAATCGGTGAAATGATTGCTAACGCCATGGAGAAAGTCACTAAAGATGGCGTGATCACCGTCGAAGAATCAAAATCTCTTGCCACTGAACTCGATGTGGTAGAAGGGATGGAAATTGATCGCGGTTATCTTTCTCCCTATTTCATCACCGACCAAGAACGGCAAATTGTCGAGTTTGAAAATCCTCGCATTTTAATCACGGACAAGAAAATCAGCGCGATTCAAGATTTAGTGCCGATCTTGGAACAAGTCTCTCGGGAAGGACAGCCCCTACTCATCATTGCAGAAGACATTGAAGGGGAAGCCTTAGCCACTCTCGTGGTGAACAAAGCCCGGGGCGTGCTCAATGTTTCCGCCATTAAAGCCCCCGGTTTCGGCGATCGCCGCAAGCAGATGTTACAAGACATTGCTGTTCTCACCGGTGGACAACTCGTTTCCGAAGATGTGGGCTTAACCATCGACTCCGTTTCCGTTGATATGCTGGGAACTGCGCGCCGAGTAACCATTGACAAAGACAGCACCGTGATTGTTTCCAACGGTGAAAATAAAGGCGATGTCGATAAGCGCGTCAACCAAATTCGCAAGCAACTCGCTGAAACCGATTCTGAGTACGATAAAGAAAAACTGCAAGAACGTATTGCCAAACTCGCTGGCGGGGTTGCGGTGATTAAAGTCGGTGCGGCGACTGAAACCGAACTCAAAGAACGGAAACTCCGCATTGAAGATGCGCTCAATGCAACGCAAGCGGCTGTTGAAGAAGGGATTGTTCCCGGTGGCGGTACGACGCTGATTCACCTCGCGGCAAAAGTTGCCGAATTTAAAAATACACTCACCCATCCCGAAGAGAAAATTGGTGCCGCGTTAGTCGCGAAAGCCCTAGAAGCGCCCTTGTCTCAAATGGCAGATAATGCTGGTGCAGAAGGCTCTGTCGTCGTGGAAAATGTTCGGGATACTGAATTTAACGTCGGTTACAATGCCCTCACCGGTGAATATGAGGACATGATTGCCGCGGGTATTATTGATCCCGCAAAAGTGGTTCGCTCTGCCCTGCAAAATGCCGGTTCTATTGCGGGGATGATTATCACCACAGAAGCCTTAGTGGTTGAAGAACCCCAAGAAGAAGAAGCCGGTGCTGATCCATCCGCTGCTATGGGCGGCATGGGCGGCATGGGCGGTATGGGAGGCATGGGAGGCATGGGAATGATGTAATTCCCTCTCCTGTCTTCTCTCGCCCCAACAGACAGTCTGTCGTTCAGGCAGGCTGTTTTTATTGTTGGTCATCACTCATTAGTTCTCTTAAATTGGTTGAGGAGGAGTGTGTTCTGTCCCCTCCTCGGAAAAATTAGTAGCCGAGCGGATAGTGGGGGTAATACCCTTTGGAGTCAACTTGCACTTGCTGATTATTCAGCTCAGTGTTGGAAAAAGCACTGGAGCCGTTAACGGCAGCATTGCTGGTGTTGGACTCTTGGATGGAAAGTTGACCTTCTGCGAAAGTAACTTTTCAAAGTGACAATAAAAGCAGAAGGGCGAGCTGGAGATACACGACGATGAGACGGACCGATCTAAACTACCTTGTTATCGCGCTGCTTGTGGGGGGCAGCCTCTACCTGTTGCTCAGTGGGCTAATGATGGACGCGATGGGCTTGCACCGCTTTGCCTTTCACGCTCAGGTGGGCTATGCTTGGGTAGCCCTGGCCGTGGTGCATTTGCTTTTCAGTTGGGGACGGCTATTAGCTTACTGGAGACATCGGTTGAGGCCTCACCCCCATCGAGACCGGTCAGGACAACTCCCAGAACCGCAAGAACAGGTGCCAGAACCGAGACGGCGTCGTTGGTTAGTCTCGATTCTGTCCGGAGCCGGAGGCTTCATTCTCGGACGACTATTCCCGGGTCAGCGCGCAGTGGATCTGACGGAGTCGGTCACTGATGTGGGGCAATTTTACCATCAGTGGAGCCGAATCGGAGCGGGTAAGGCACTGGGAATGCTTCTCACTCCTGGCGGACAGCCAGAGCCGTATAAGACTTACCCCCAGGCAGAACAGATTGATCTACCTCGCCCCTACGGTGAGCAGGGGTTGAGCCTGGAGTTGGCGATTGAAACTCGACGCTCCAGGCGCGATTACACCGACGCTGCCCTATCCCTGTCGCACCTGTCGCACTTACTGCACTTAGGGCAGGGCCTCACGAGTCCCGACCGGGAATTGCGGGCTGTCCCCTCAGCCGGCGCTCTTTATCCTCTGGAAGTGTATGCGGTGGTGCATCGTGTGGAGGGATTGCCGGCGGGGATTTACCATTACGCGGTCAGGAACCACAAACTAGAAAGGCTGCGAGCTGGAGACTTTCGGGCAGCAATCGTAACTGCCGGACTGGGGCAAGACTTCTTGGCACAGGCAAGTGTCTGCTTTGTCATTTCTGCCATTTGGCAGCGGACCCGCTGGAAGTACCGCGAGCGCACCTACCGCTACGTGCTGATGGAAGCGGGACACCTAGGGCAGAACCTCTACTTGGCGGCTACCTCACTCGGCTTGGGTGCGGTGGCGGTTGGGGCTTTTTTTGATGAGGCGCTCAATCACCTGCTCGAACTAGATGGAATTGAGGAAGCAGCGCTTTACCTGGTTAGTGTGGGACAGATAGCCACCGAGAGCCAAAAGTTTGGGGGGAGGTGAGCCAAAACTCGGCAGCATTTTTGCACTTCCTCTTGGCCTCCGATTGGAGATCGGGCCTTGAGTGTGTTTGTTGAATTCGCCAACCGGATCTGAGAAGAGTTCGGGCTATTCCACAAGCATCAGCAGATTTCTTACACTAGAGGAAACAAAAGTTCCCGCTCCATGGTACGCCAACTATTTCTCCTAGTCATTCTTGTTTTAGCTGCTTGTAGTAATGTTTCCGCTAGCTCTTATCCAACTGTAGAAGTGATCAGTGTGAGTGATGGCGACACCATAACGGTCAAAGAAAACGGCTCAAAAACTACTGTCAGATTAGCTTGTATTGATGCTCCAGAAAGGTTACAGAAGGGGGGAACTGCTTCTACTAACTACCTGAAAAAGTACATCGCAGCCGGAAAAACCGTTGGTCTTAGAAAAGTGACGACTGACCGTTCTGGCAGAACCGTTGGCGAAATTTATCGAAATGGCGATTCACTGAATTTAATCATGGTTCAACGAGGACAAGCGGTTGTTGATGAGCGCTATCTTGATGCCTGTTCAGATCGAAAAAAACAATTTCTACAAGCCGAACAACGAGCTCAATCATCTAACTTAGGATTTTGGAAGCAGCCAAATGTTATGCCTTGGGAGTATCGCCAAGGGATACGGGAAAATTCTTCAACATCAAATTCAGAAAACAATGTATCAAGCTTACCAAGCTGCATTGAAAGTGACAGTGATTGTTCTGATTTGGCTCTCAGTAACGGACAAAAAATAAAAAGAGCGGTTGCCAAGTGAGACAAAGAAGGGGTTTCATGGAAGGTTACCAAACCTGACCAAGAAACCCCTATGAAACAGATTAACTTACTTCGTAACACCCTGAAACCCTGATTAGGTTGGCACAGAGCCAGACTCAGTTTCTTGTTCTTGGCTCTATCCCTGATTGCCCTATTGAGAGTGACTCGTTCCCCGGAATTGAATTCCGGGGCTTGCGAGTCACCGTTGGTGAAAACCATCAACTTAACCGAAGTACGGCATGAGCTATGGTTCAAAACTTTCCCCTTTCCCATGAGGCAATAAAAAGTTTCTGTCAACGCTGGCAGATTACGGAATTTACTTTGTTCGGTTCGGTATTGCGTCACGATTTTAACGCTGAAAGTGATATTGATGTATTAGTTACGTTTGATGCCAATTTTCAGCGTGGCTTGAATGAAACGTTACAGATACAGGAAGAATTAGAAACACTATTGGGTCGTGAAGTTGACCTAATTATTAAATCGGCGATCGCGCAGGGAACCCAATTAGAGGTTCGACAATTTGCAGCGTAACTGATGATGATCACATGATGTTCTTGCCTCCCACTACCATCACTTTTTTAACAGCGATTGCCCTAAGCAAGTCACTATGGCGACATCGCGCCTCCTCCAATTTTCAAATCAGTTAAAATAAATGGGAAAATCAAGACAAAATTGCTTTCTCCCTCGAGATGATTAGAAAATAAGGAGTGAACGATGCAAGTTAAAGATTTAACAGTTGAGGAATTGAAAGACTTAATTCGAGAAGTTATAGATGAGGTTCTTGAACAGGTATCAGTGGATCCCGATGAGGGAAAATCAATTAAACCTGAGATTCAACAAGAGTTACACAAAAGACAACATTTGCGCCAAACTGGAGAAAACAAGTTAGTGAGTTCCCAAGAGGTAATGAAAGAATTGGGAATTGAATAATGGCTTATACGGTTCAGTATGATGCCCAAGCCGTAACCGAGTTGAAAAAGCTACCACCAAAATCAGGAAAGCGAATCGTTAATAAAATTAACTGGTTAGCAGAAAATTTAGATCAAGTTAACTTATTTCCCTTATCTGGAAATTGATCAGGATTTTATAAATTAAGAGTAGGTGATTATCGAGTGATCTATAGTTTGGATCAAAATTTAGAAACAATCGTTATCGAAAAAGTTGGGCATCGTCGGGAAATTTACAAAAGCTAAATTCGTTAACATTGATGTTGCCTAATTCTGGAATATTGTTGCTGATCGCGCCCTTCTTCCTCATCCCGATTAGGCTACTTCTCGTGCTTCGCGATCGCGCCTCTGGCTACTATCATCTTTACTTGCTACGATCGCGCCCTCTTCATCCACAAACTGATCGCGCAGGGAACCCAATTAAAGGTTCGACAACTTGCAGCGTAACTGATGATGATCAAATGATGATCTTACCTCCGATTAACATTACTTTTTTAACAGCGATTGCCTTAGGCAAGTCGGATCGCGACATCACGCTCTTCCTCTCCATCTCGACAACGCGATCACAACGATCTCCACATTCTAAAGAGGCTAAGATAAAACAGATCAAACCGAGGAGATCAATTAAGGCAGGATGGAATATGAGCAATTAATTTTTTCTAGTCATGCAGTTAAGCAAATGTTTGCTCGAAAAATTAGTAAAGCACAAGTAAAAACCATTTTGGCTACAGGAGAAGTAATTAAGGAATATTCAGATGATTCGCCTTATCCAAGCTACTTATTTTTAGGTTTTGTTGCTAGCCGTCCTATCCAGGTTGTGGTAGGCTTCGATGCGATAATGAAACGGGCTTTTATAATTACAACTTATCAACCCGATTCTCAACTTTGGGAATCCAATTATAAGAGGAGAAAGAAAAAATGAAATGTTTAATTTGCCAACAAGGAGAAACTCGGCAGGGTAAAGTAACAGTTCCGTTAGAAAGGGAAGGAGTCATTTTGATTTTTAAAGATGTGCCTGCTGAAGTCTGTGAAAATTGTGGTGAATATTATTTAAGTGAACAGACAACTGATTTATTGTTAGAACAAGCAGAAAACGCGATCGCGCAGGGAACCCAATTAGAGGTTCGACAATTTGCAGCGTAACTTATGATGATCCTGCCCTTCCTTCCAATAACTACAACTAATCGCGCTCTTCCTGCCTATCCCCACAACCGATGGCGCAAGCCGGCGCCGGAGGCGCATCGCGCCTCTCATTTCTAGCGCCAGATTGTGCTCTTGGTTTCCCTTTTTCTTCATGCGCTAGGATTATTATAACCAGCCAATCCAAACCGCTTTAACGGCATGAGCTATGGTTCAAAACTTCCCCCTTTCCCATGAAGAAATAAAAAGTTTCTGTCAACGCTGGCAGATTACGGAATTTGCTTTGTTCGGTTCGGTATTGCGTCACGATTTTAACGCTGAAAGTGATATTGATGTATTAGTTACGTTTGATTCCAATTTTCAACGTGGCTTGAATGAAACGTTACAGATACAGGAAGAACTAGAAATACTATTGGGTCGTGAAGTTGACCTAATTATTAAATCGGCGATCGCGCGTAGTGCGAATTGGCAACGTCGTCAAAACATTTTGGAATCAGCAGAAGTGATTTATGCCGCGTGATCTGGAATCTTTAATTGATATTCAGCAAGCAGGAAAACGAATTCAGAAGTTTTCTATGGGGATAAGCTACGCTGAGCTTGTGGTCAATGAGGAAAAACTCTCAGCAATTTTGTACCAAATTACTATTATTGGTGAAGCAACAAAACGCCTTTCCTCTGAATTATATGAATAATATCCAGGGATTACTTGGCGCAATTTAGCTGGGATGCGTAATGTAATTGTGCATGAATATGATCAAGTTGATCTAGATATAGTTTGGGATGTCATACAATATAAAATTCCTGATTTATTAGAAAGTTTAGATGTTATTATAGCTGAGAAAGAATAATTTTCTTGAGCTATTAAATGCGATCGCGCAGGGAACCCAACTAGAGGTTCGACAATTTGCAGCGTAACTGATGATGATCTTGCCTCCCACTACCATCACTTTTTTAACAGCGATTGCCGTAGGTCAAGTCCCATAGCGACATGGCGCTTCTCTTCTAATTCTTATCTCTATGGTGTAATTAAATCCAAGTTGGAAAAATAGGTTTCATACCGACCCTTATCTCTTGTCAAAAGAGTCATTTTTTGAACAACAGCATGAGCCCCAATATAAAAATCAGGTAGGGGTGAACGTTTAGTTCCTCTACGACGGCGGTAAGTCAAAAAACATTTACCTGCTAAAAAAAGCAGCTTGGTAAGGAAGAGGATCATAGCGAAAGTAATTTTTAGGGAGTGCAGTTTGTAATTCTTCTACTTGAGCAAAGCCAATTGAAATTTCAGCATAAATAATGGGATTAATGACTAAAGTTGATCGATTTGCGAGCTCAGTCAGCTGGGAAGCAGACCATTGAAATCATTGTTCATCTTCGGTAAATATATCTAAAATGACATTACTATCCACTAAAATGTCAGTCATATTTAGTGACGAGTCATTTCCATAATTTCATCAGTCGTTAGATTAGATGTTGCTTTACCTCTCATGGTTTCTATGAGTTTTTTTCCTACATTATTCAATGAAGAATCTTGTTTGTTGTAAATTTCTAATTTGTTATCTACAACTTGTAATTCTACTTCGGTTCCCGGCTCTAAACCCAGTTGAGAAATGATTTCTGAAGGAATCTGAATTTGTCCTTTTTGGTTGATAGTTACTTTTGACATTTTGATCGATCAGTGGCTCATTATTCTGATTCCCAGTTTACTTGATCGCGCTTTCCTTTCCCTCATCCCGATTAGGCTACTTCTCGTGCTTCGCGATCGCGCCTCTGACTAC
>JAAANX010000181.1 GCA_009909085.1 Cyanobacteria bacterium GSL.Bin1
CAATAAAACTTTTCAGTGATAAATAAAGTATAACACAAATAGATCAGGCTTCGTTCTAAGTTCGCTCTCATCCCCCATCTACTTCGTTAAGATGGGGGAATTCTCGCTCACGTCGTTAAAATCAGACCCTTGCCAAAGTCGCAGTTCATTTAATTGACGACGGTGAGTAATTAGATTTTTCTGGAGAAGCTGTTCAATCACCCCATCCCAATATTGTGTGTTACTTTCTGCTTCACTATTAGGGAAATCGCACAAAGCAAGGGGAACTAAGTGACGAGTCGCCCGTAATTCTCCCGTAACGGTAACTAAGTTCAAGATGCCAATGGTCTTGAGAGTTCTCACATAATCCGTATCGAGATGTTTCGCATCGGCAATTAAATCTTGAATTTCTACCCACCGTTGAAGATTCGGTCGCGAGGCTAACCCCATTCCTGCTGCTTCGATGAAATAGTCATATACCTGATCTAATTTCAGAGTAGGTAAAACATCAGATTCCACAGAAACTTCATCTAAGAACCGTTTAAATGAGTAAGGTTCAGCACTAGTTAAAAACGTAAATAAAGAGCGATCATTTTGTGCGTAACGACGGCAGAGAATCGGTAAAACAAATGCTGCGAGAGGATGTAAGGGATAAACGCCACTAATGATTTCTTGGGAAAATTCTTCGCTTTCAATTATATTTTGAATCTGACCTGACCATTCTTGGGCATAACTATTTAAAGCACACGCGATCGGTTCGGTTTCCGAATGATCAATCGCCCTCGCAATTAAGCGCATCATCTGCCCTGCGGACTCAGTGAAAGGGATATCTTCAAAGCGCCCTTGGATTTTTGCCCATTCATTCCGTTCAACTGTCGCTAAGCGCTGCCCATATTCAGCAAAGGCTTGATGGAGAATCCCTAAGACATAAATTGGAGTTTCTTTTTGTTCAGGAAGTTCAACTAATTGTTGCAGTAAATATAAGTCTTCTGTTCCCCCTTGATAAGCTGCATATTCTAGATTTTTCCCTAATTCATCTAAGACAATAAAAATTCCCGTTTTTGCAGGGTAAACGCATCAAAATTAAGAAGCCTTTTGTGTTACAACAGAACTAAAGGCATAAGAGAGAATAGACAGTAAAAAAGTATCCTCAAGACCAGCTCGATAGCGCTTCATTTTCAAACTTTCCTTTCCCGGATGTTGACGCAGGAGATTGAGAGCCAATCGTCGCAGGCAACTGAAATTGTGAGCAGCTTGAGGGGTACGAATCCGAGAAGCATCCTCACTAAAGACTACATCAAGACACCAGTGTAAAGAATTTTCAATTCCCCAGTGGGCGCGAAGATAACGAGCAAATGATTGAGCATCCGTATCCAGGGAACTCAAGAAAAAGCGAGTTTCACAAGTGGTTTGATTCCACAAACGACGCTGACTACGAATCACTACTAATGATTGAAGACCAGACCAACTCGAACACACTGATGAAGAAAAAACTTCCTTTGCCGGAAACACCCAAACTTGACGGGTTTCGGTACGGTGATGTCCACTTTCCACCCCTTGGAAGTAATCACTGACCATTTCCGGGTCAAATTCTTGTCTTTCAAAGCCTTCAAACCAATTATGAGCTGTTTGAGATAAGCGACCTTGATTTCCCTTTAATGCCAAAATATAATCGGCTCCCCCTTGATGAATTTGGTGAGCAATTGCTGTCTGAGTTCCCATAGCATCCACGCTCACAATGGTTCCTGTTAAATCCAGTTGTTCTAGTAGCAACGGAATAGCAGTAATTTCATTTGATTTAGAGTTTACTGCCGTTTGACCTAACACCAAGCGATGTTCATCCGCCCAAGCACTGACTAGCTGTAAAGCTTTTAGGTTATGATTTCGGTCGTAAGAGCCTTTCACCGTTTTTCCATCAATGGCAATGACCTCTGAGCCGAGATGCTCTATGAGAGTACCTACCCAGTGGCGAAAACTTGATTCCATTGCTTCGGGATCAATTTGAGCAAAGACACGCCGAAATGTATCGTGAGAAGGAATGCCATTGGGTAACTCCAGAAAGGTTCTGAGCCAGGTTTTCTTAGCTTGACCATAGGTTTCTATTCCTTGCCATCCCTCAGCTCCTGCTAAAACGGCTAACAGAGCAATTGTCATTATGTCTAGGAATCGATGCTCACATCGTCCTTTGACCCGATGGTCAGGAATTTGCCCAAAGTGTTGTTGGATCGAGACAGCAAGTAAGTGAGAACTGGACATCAAATTTTTCCTATTTTGTTTAATCTGATTCTCTCACCACTTTGGGTTTTTACTTTGTCTTGAAAGCTCTCTCTTGTTTGAATCTGGTGTCAATCTTTAATTTGATGCGTTTACCCTGGTTTTGGTGCCACTCCTTTCCTAATGAAAATAATAGCGTTATTTGGAGGTTGAAAATTCTGAAAAAATGTATCGAGTTCTCTTTTAATACTATCCATTTCTATTCTTCTGCGCTTCAATTCTTTACTTAAAAGGGAGAGACTAATTCTCTCCTTTATTAACGGTTTTAGGTAACTAGCATGGCTTTGTATCGACCCCTTCGCGATCCCTCTCAACGCTCCCCTAGCGGGAGACTGGAGCGAAGGTGAGGATGAGCCTAGCCTCCCGTGCTAAGGTGAAGGGGGTTTGTGTTATGCTTACATTGCATCATGTTCAGTAACTCTATTATTGATCATGTTGTTAGGTTTTGCCTCTCTCACTGCCATTGAGAGAGGCACGAAAAATTAGTGCTCAGTGGGTAGTATTGCGATATAGCAACCCTCACCGGATATAGTCCTAGATTCTACCCAAATTTTGATTTGAGAAAGGGGAAAATTTGTATAAGGTAGTTCTTGGTTAACACACTTTCTCCGTGTCTAATTGTTTTCTATCTCTGGCATTAAAAACTGGGTTGCCTTCTGTGCTTTCTGCACTGCTTTAAAAAAAGCTTTTTTATCACCTTTGAGCAAGTGCAACCAGCTATCCAAGTAGCTGGCATGGTTTTCAACTTGGCTCGTAATTTCTAGTTGGTTAGAAATAAACGCTGCGCCTAATTCAGCAACTAACTCCTCAAAAGCGTAGGTACTAGAACTGTAGGTCTTAACAACGTTCTCTTCCGGCTCAAGGCGATCTAGGCGTGTGGGATGCCCTGTCCAGTGCGTTAGTTCGTGGAAATAAGTGGCATAGTACGCCTCAGCCCCAGAAAAATCGTCGTAGCGGGGCATCTGAATTTTGTCCTGCTGAGGAGAATAGCAAGCGCGATCGCCACCAAAACTAACCGCAGCATTTTGCTTAGCGATAAGTTTTTCTGCTTCCTCAATACGAGGTTCAGTATTATTGCCATCTATTTCATGCTGATTTAAGTAGTCAGCAATTTTTCCGTCTGCTTCCGAATCATCAAGGCAGGCTATATTAAAGACATTGTGCCATTTTCCTGCATTTCTGCTCTCTTGCCGTGTTTCTCCTGTTTCACTGTCCTCAACCTCGACTGAGAACGTGCTACCCCAACGGAGCCAAGTGGCTTTACTTCCCTTTTTAATTGCCCAGCCTTTCTGCTTAGCCTGATAAAAGCTCACAAACAAGGGAGTTTCCCATTTATAAAGCATGAGGTCAAGTGAACACAGAAGTGGATTAAGCCCCTGATAGTTATGCTTAGTAATCAGATTTCCATAGGGAATGCTGTGCCAAGGCTTTTGCCAAGGGCAAGTGCCTTGTTTTATGAGGGTGATGATTTTGTCTGTGACTAGCCCTCTTTTGTCACTTTCCGAACCAAGAAGTAAGAAATCAGGAGTTGAGATCAACGCTTAAAAACTTGGTTAAACTTGATTAAGACAAGAAAATAAATGCTGAAATCCCCATAACAAATGTTCATTAGAAAACAGGTCTAGCCAAGGAACAACTAACCAAAATAAGAACCATGGTTGCATGACTAAACGTAGATTATTTAAGGCATCTTTCCAACTATTTCCCTGCTTCCAGTTCGGATGTTGGCTAGAGCTATGACTTGATTGTTTTTCCTCACTCTCACTATCCTCACTTCGATCTAGAGAGCGAAAAACTGGTGTTTGTAAGCTCACCATTAAATAAACACAGTAAATGATTTCCCACCACTTTTCGATTTCGGAAAAGTTCGTGAAACGATAATCTGTCCAACCCAATTCTTGCTTGCATTGGCGAAACCCATATTCGACCCAAGTTCTTAATCCATAAAGGTCTCCTAGTTTTTTCTTGACTTTCCCTTGAAGATTGGTCATGACAAAAGAAGTGCTGTTACTTGGCAGAGTCTCTGGGTCAGTTGTGAGATACCAATAAGTAGTTTTTCTTCTCTTGCCATAAATAATTTCTCGAATGTATCTGGTTTCGGAACGGTGATCACTAAACGTTCGGGTAAATTGACACCATTTATTGCCTCTCACCCTTTCTCCTGGAGGAAGCAGGAGACTATGATTAGTTCTAATAGCAACCACATAGGAGAGTTGATGGCGAGTTAAGGTATTGATGAAATCGCTACTTTCTCCATACAAGCTATCTGCTAAAACTAGGTCAATGTTAAAACCAAAATCAATTAACTCCTTAATCAGTTCTATGGCTAATTCAATCTTGGTTTGGTATTGATCTCCCGGTTTGAGAGTTCCTTTGGGCTTAAACACCTTAAACTTTAAGGGGAAAGTGATATTTTGATAGACTCCATAAGCATTGACCGAGACAATACCAGAATCGATTTTGCCGAGGCTTCCTAAGTATTGCCTAGCGACATAATCGGTACGGTTTCCTTTCTTTCTATCTCCAGTTTCATCAATAATTACTGTAATCGCTTTTCCCTTTAAGGCTTCTTTGGTTTTCTGTAATCTTCTCTCTCTTAGTTGTTCCACTGACCAAGGAGAGTTGGCGATGAAGTGATGTAGAGATTGTGCGGAAATAATCCCGACGACTTTGGCGATTTCTGGTAGAGATTTTCGTTGAATTGGTGCGATGAGTCCTAAATGTAAAGATTTAAAGCATTCATAATTTCTCACATCTTGAAACAAGTCTTGATAGTAGTGACAATAGTTGTCTACGATCGCGCTGGTGGGTTCTGGGTCTCGCCGTAGGTGTTGACGAATCTGTAAAGCTACATCCATCATGAAGACTCGCTTCCCTCTTCGTTCTTACTTTTGTTTTCTTATCATTTTATCTCGGAAAGTGACAAAAGAGGGCTAGCTGGAACTTGTCAGCAGATTGTTTATGCTTTTTCTTGGTTCTGGTTTTAGTGTGTATCATGATTGATTTTTCCATTGCGGAATGATTAAAAGAAAGCAGCAAATAAAGGCGAATAACCAAGCGATAAAGGAAGGGTCAGATTGATTAGGTTTCATGGTTAAACAGCCCCCATCATGGGGGCTTGCCTCCTTAGTTAAAACTCGTCATCAGTGGGATAATAGGGCTTCCGAGAATAAGAGGCTAGAAACCAGCCACAAGTGTGAGCACGTTTCTTCATTTCCTGTACTTCCGTTTTTGACGGACGGCGGAAGATTTCAGTGATTAAAGTTTCCTCTGGGATTCCCTCACCATCTACTTTGAGCGATTGCCAAACCAACTCGTATTTAGTTGGGACTGGAAAGAGGGAAGGTTTCTGGTCTAAACTTGGGGTAGAATGCAGGGTTTTGTTTGCGCCGGTTTGGTTAGTTGCCTCGGGCGCATCAAAGCCCAATTTTTTATTGGTTGCTAAAACCATGATTAACTCCAAAATAAGGTTTACAAGTGGTTAGCTATTTGGTTTTGGGTTGATGCAGTTCCTGACTGCTTATTTTTAGTGTAACAACACAAGTACTTAATTATCAACTTATATGCTAAAATTCAATTGGAGAAAATGAGGAAATGACTGTGAAACTGAAGCTTAGAGAAATTAGGGAATACAGAGGTCTTTCCCAAATAGAACTCGCAGAGATGATGGGAATCAAACCTCAGACTTTGAGTCGCCTTGAAGTAAAAGCGGCTAAAGGTGAATTGAGAAACGTAAGCCTGGATACACTTGACCGATTGTGTGAAGCTTTAGGCGTTTTGCCATATGAGCTTTTGGAGTATCGTCCTAACTTTAGAAAGCAAATTAAGCAAATTAGTTGATTAATAAGTACTTGTGTTGTTACGCTAAAAATAAGCACTTAAGCAAAACTGTTTCTCCCAACCCTCAACTCCTCCATCCGAAATCTGACAAGGGTTGCCAGATCTCGCGACTTAACATTGCGAGAGTTTTTCCATTGGTAAGGTCTGGCAACTTGCTCTCGCCCTTGTCAGTGATCCAGTGAGATTAAAATATTAGCAGGAAGGAAAGGCAAGCTCCAGGAAATTGTTGAGGCGAGAGGGAATAATTTTTTGCCTTTCCTTCTTAGCCCACTATTAATCTTCTTTTAACTCTTTTTTTATGTGCACCGTTGGCGCACAGTGAACTTAAAAACAACAATTATTGAAGTATCATCTTTAAATGATGCTATTCTTTGCCTTTAATGCTGAGAGTGATTTGGAGTTTCTTAATTTTAAGTTCCCCTTTGCTGCTAGCTGGGGCGACATCTTTTCAAGCTGTTGTTGAGCAAACTCAAACCTATTTGAGCCAAGGTGCTTCCCAAAAAGCCCAAAACCAAGCTCAAGCTGCGATCCGCCTTGCTCAATCTCCAGAGCAGACCGCAATGGCTTGGGGATTGTTAGGGAATAGTTATTTATTACAAGATGCTCCTAACTCTGCCATTGAAGCCTATGAAAAAAGCGATCAAATTCATGCTTCTCCGCAAGCCGCGATCGGGCTTGCCCAAAGTTATGCTAAATTAGCCCAATCTCGTGCCCAAACGCTTGCCTTGATCGAAGAATCTCCCCAATCACAAACGGTTGCTATGTCATCTCGTTCGAGTCGCGCTCTCAGTGATGTTGTAAAAAAGCAAAAACGACGGTTGCAAATTCAGCAACAAGCCGCGAAAGAGCAGGCGACTCGGTATACTCGACGCAGTTTAGACGCAGCTACTGGAAACAACCGAATTCAAGCGCAGCTAATTGCCTTAGATCAAGGACTCATTATTGCCCGCCAAGCCTCTCAGATTTTCGCTGATCTCCAATCCCTTCCCTCCTCTCAATTTCGGCTGCAGCAGCAAATTCAGCTCAGTTCCTATCTGCCACAGCAGCAAATCTCAATTCTAGAAACAACCATTCAGCAAGCCAAAATATTAGATGCTCCTAATTTACAAGCTCAAGCGCAGCTAAATCTAGCTCAGGCTCATCGAGGTCGGGAAAATCATGAAGCTGCCTTAGCTGCTGTGAACCAAGCCCAACTGCTAGCGCAAAGGGAAATGGATTTAAATCTGCTCTACCAAGGGCAACGACTAGCTGCTCAACTGTATCGCCAAACGAGGCAGCGCGATGGCTCCGCCGGTTCGCGTAGCGAACATCGCGCCCTCTCTTCCTACCAACAGGCAAGCCAAACCCTAGAGCAACTTGAAGGGAAGGTTGCCGGTGAGGAAATCTTTTATCGGAATTACCTCAAATTACTACTCGCTTCGGATCACTCTCAACAGTTAGAAAGAGCGCTTGCTATAATCGGTAACTTAAAAATTGCCCAACTGGAAAATTATTTAGGATTTCCCTGCCCCAATCTTCAGCCGGAATCACCTGAACAGCCAAAAAACCAAGCAACAGTTACGACAATCACTTTTCCTAAGCAAACCTACCTCATCCTCCAACTCCCCACAGGGGAACTTCGATCCTATAGCGTTTCGGTAACAGAAGCGACGCTTGAGCGAGCCCTCAAAACCTATCAGCAACAAATTTACAACCTAACTGGTACCAAACACCGACAAACTGGGAAACAGCTTTATGAGTGGCTCATTGCTCCTATTGAACCAGAGCTTTCTGAACATGAAATTGATACCCTAATTTTTAATCATGATAATTTTCTCAGGAACATTCCCATGACGGCTCTCTATGATGGGGAAAATTACTTAGTTGAAGACTATGCGATCAGCAATACCCTAGGCTTAGATCGCATTGAACCTTCCTCTAAGACCTTGACCCCCCTTATTGCTGGAATTAGCAAGCCTCGTAACGGAGGTAGTCGTCTTCCCAATGTCAAGGTTGAAACTGAGCAAATTCAAATATTAATGGGTGGGAAACAACTCTTAGATAACGCCTTTACGAGCGAACAATTTAAAAAACAACTGCAAGATAAAGAGTACAATGCGCTACACATTGCCTCTCACGGCATTTTTGGGGGAACAATTGATACTTCCTATCTTTTAACCTATAACCGTCCACTTCCTATGACAGAGTTTTACAGATTATTAAGTAATCGTCCCCCCTTGCGATTATTGGTGTTGAGTGCTTGTGAAACCGCAACGGGAAATCGGCGATCTGTATTAGGCATGGCAGGGATCGGCGTGCAAACGGGAGCAAAAAATGTTTTGGGGACGCTCTGGACATTACCAGATAACAAAAATACAGTGGAGTTAATGACTGGGTTTTATCGCCGTCTTGACCAAGTTAGTCAAGCTGAAGCTTTGCAAGAGGTGATGATTCGGCAAATTAAAGATGGAACACCGGTTTCCAATTGGGCAAGTTTGATTTTATTGAAAAGTTAAATATGGATACTAAGCAAACCGATATTTCTTCTCTCCCGCTTCCTCCAGGAACATTTGGACCGCCACTCATTAATGAAACGATACCATTATTACTGAATGTTCAAGGCTTTAGCCAAAAGCGTCATCAAAAGTATGGCAATCTTTTTAAAACGTCTATTTTCGGGCAAAAGACAATTTATGTGGCAGGTGGCGATGCCTGTAACTTTATTCTGAAAAACGAGAATCGATACTTTCAAAGTGTCCCGGTTGGTAATATCAAAGAATTGCTTGGTAGTAAATCCCTACCTGCTCAGTCGGGTGAACTCCATCGTCACCGTCGCCAGATGATTAGCAAAGTTTTTTCTCCCCAATATCTAGAGAACCAAAAATCAGTTATTAAAGAGACAACCGATCAATATTTCCAAAGGTGGGAAGAAATGAAAACATTTGCTTGGTATCCAGAACTACAAGACTATAGTTTCGATATTGCTTGCAAATTGTTTATTGGAAACACTAATCCTACTTTGAAAAAAGAGCTAAAAATTTGGAGTCAAGGACTCTTTAATCTAACACCACCGTTTCCTGGAACTAAAACGAAAAAAGCTCTTAATAGTCGCACTCGTATCCTAAAAAAATTAGATCAAATCATTACTGAACGTTGCCGAAGCCAAGGTGACCGAGATGATGCCTTAACACGTTTATTGACGGTGAAAGATGATGAAGGGAACGGGCTTTCCCAAGAAGAAATTAAAGACCAACTTCTCAATCTTCTCGCGGCAGGGCATGAAACAACGGCTTCTGGTTTAACATCGTTATGCTTATTATTAGAGCAAAACCCGGACGTTTTGGAGAAGAGTCGTACTGCTTCTTTAGACTACATAGATTGCATTGTTAAAGAAACGCTCCGTCGCATCCCACCCGTTAATGGCGGATTTCGGACTGTAATTGCTGATTGCGAATACGGAGGATATCGATTTCCAAAAGATTGGTTTATTATTTTCGAGGTAGATTATGGTCATTACCAAGATTTCGCCCATTCTTATCAATTCCAACCTGAGCGGTTTCAACTTGAACCAGATCCCTTCCATTATCTTCCCTTTAGTCGGGGAGAGCGTCGTTGCTTAGGAGCAAGCCTTGCTCTACTAGAAATGCGGCTGTTTACAGAAAAATTAGTACAGAACTACCAATGGACTTTTCCGAAACAAAACCTTGATATTGTACCTCTTCCTTTTCCTCATCCTAAAGACAATTTGCAAGTTCAGCTCGCCCGTTTATGATGAAGTTATCTGTTAATGTTATTCCGCTTTCCCTAGTTTTAAGCTTACTCCCTACTCCTGCTGTAGGACAAATTGTTCCCGATAACAGCCAAGGCCGAGAATCTACACAAATCAATCAACAAGGAACCATCACTGGGGGAGCGCAACGAGGGAAAAATCTTTTCCACAGCTTTGAGCAATTCAATGTAGGTTCGGATCAAGCAGTTATTTTTGCTAATCCTGCAAATATCAGCAATATCTTCTCGCGGATTACTGGCAATAGCCCTTCTCAGATTAATGGGACATTAAGTGTTCAAGGGGCTGCTAATCTTTTTCTACTCAACCCCAATGGCATTATTTTTGGTCCTGAGGCTACTCTCAATCTGCAAGGTAGTTTTACTGCTGCTACGGCTAATAACATTCAGTTTCAAAATGGGACTTCTTGGGACACAACTGCTCCTAATTCCCCGAATCTCACTGTTCGTGTTCCTGTAGGACTCGGTTTTTCTTCTAAAACCGGTTCAATTACGATTCGTGACCAAGGGCATCAAACGGGATCAACACCTAATTTTCAAACTCCTACTATGGAGGCTGCTCCTCCTAATCAACCACCAGGACTTGATATAGTTCCTGGTCAAACGATTGCTCTTTTTGGCAACGGTATTTCTCTTGAAGGTGCGTTAATTCGTGCCCCTTCTGGTCACGTTGAACTCGGTAGTATTAATTCAGGAGTTGTTGCTTTGGATTTGTCCAAAGCAGTTCCTCAATTTCAATATCCTGGTGCAACTAACTTTACTGATATTCAAATGAATAATCGCAGTTTACTTAGTAGTAGCGGTACACCTGGGGGAAGCATTACTTTGCAAGGACAGAATTTATTTCAAACTGGTGCTTCCAATATTATCATTTCCAATTTTGGGAATGCCCAATCTGGGAGTATTAATATTACCCTTACTGGTTCGATGCAGTTAAATGGCGTAACTACCTCAGCTAACTTTAGCAACTTTGCAAGTGAGAATAGAATAGCAACACCAGGTATTTGGACACAAAGTTTTGCTGCTGGTCAAGGCGGTGATATTAGATTTAGTGTGGCTAACAATGTTCATCTTGAAAACTTCTCTACTATTAGTGCTGTTACTTTTAGTGAAGGTGGAAGTGGAAATGTCATTATTAATAGTGGGCAAGGGTTGACGATAATTGGAACCCCTCCTTTTCCCAATCAACCTCTTCCTAGTAGCATATCGACTAGGACAGTTGGTAAAGGTAATGCCGGTAGTGTTACTCTCACTGGCAGGACTTTAAACGTTGAAAAGGGAGGCACTATTCTTTCTCAAAGCCAAGCATCTGGTGATACTGGCAATGTTGTTGCCAACTTCAGTAATAGTGTTACCAGCGAAGGGAATTTTACTGTTAGCTCTGATTTAGATCGGGAAAGCGTATTTGCTAGTAGTATTGGGGCTAATTCTACAATATCCGGAAACATTAGTGAAGTTCACATTCAAACGGAGCATTTAAGGTTAAAGAATAGCGGACGTATTAATGCAACAACGAATGGCTTAGGCGATGGTGGCAATATTATTATCGATGCAACGAATATAACAGTTGATAGCCCTGCGAATTCAAACGAAAATGGTTTCACTCAAGCTCAGATTACTTCTGCAGCTGAAATTGCCTCTCCTGCCTTAATGGACATTTTTGATCTCCCTCCTCGTCCTCAAGGCAATACGGGCGATATCACCATTGTTGATAATGACACCTTAACTCTCAGCAATGGTGGTTTTATTAACATCAATAATGAAGGAACTGGTGATGCCGGAAATATTGTGATTGATAGTAATTCGATTTCTCTAGCGAATCGAGGGCAAATTACTGCTTCTACCGAATCAGGCGTTGGAGGCAATATTAATATCAATACTAATACGCTAACTGGTCAGGGAAATAGCGACATTCTTGCCAATGCCCAACAAGGAAGTGGTGGAGAAATTTCGATCACTGCTAACCAATTTTTTGGCTTTACGCCGAGAGAAAATTTGCAGATCCTCGATACAGACCGTTTTCAAATTAATGAAATTAATGATATTGCTGCTATTTCTGTAAGGATTCAGGTGTGGCAAAACTGGGGAATGAGAGAAGGACAAGGCTCACCGGTGAGAGGACTTTGCAAAGCCTGTTGGAAAAAAGTAATCACCGAACGTCCCTGAAGGCGACAAGACT
>JAAANX010000182.1 GCA_009909085.1 Cyanobacteria bacterium GSL.Bin1
ATTGGAAAGCGCACCTGTAGGAGTGGTTAAGCAGAAACGAAAACGAAGGGTTCGTCTGATTGTTTCTCCTTTCCCCGCAAAACAAAGGGGAAGTCGAGATTTTTTCTTCAAGTCTTCTGCTCAAACCCCCTTGACTTTTGGTTTACAGCCTTAACTTGTCACCAATGGTCTCCCCCTCTCCCTTCCCCCATTATGGTGAAACCTACTCTCCTATTTCGGTTCACCTCACTGTTTTTTTCTCTTTCGGTTTGCCAAGATAAAAATTGAACTAAGAGGCTATGCAAAGCAGTGTAAATGGTGAATAACCTTTAGGAGGTGAAAGCGCTATGGCACTTGCACGCTGGAGTCCTACGGCTGATATGGAACTTTTCCGTCGTCAAATGGATCGCCTCTTTGATGAAATGACCGGCGATCGCAGCGGCGCATTTGATCTCCAAGAATGGAATCCCGCGATCGAGCTAAATGACGCTGGGGAAAACCTCATGCTAAAAGCGCAACTACCGGGTCTTAATCCTGATGACATATGTTACTGTCAACCGCGATTCTGTAACCATTAGTGGCGAATATCGCCATGAAAATCAGAATGAGCACAGCTATGATTCTGAGTTCCAAATATGGTAAGTTTAGCCGTACCATTGGCTTACCCGTTGGGATCAAACAAGATCAGGTAGAAGCGGATTACAGTAATGGTATCCTCAGTCTACGTCTACCGAAAGTGGAAGATGCAGTGAACCACAAGGTAAAAATTAACCTCGGTGGTCAGTCTAACCAAGCCATCGCAGGAAGCCAACAGTCGTAAAGCGATGACCTCTTAAGTGATTAATTTCTCCCCTCTTCCCAAGCGCAGAGGGGGTATTTTACTGATTTTGTCTTTCTCCACTCTACATTTTCTTTTTACCTAAATATTGCTCAGCGCTTCATCCCATTGAAACCGAATCGCATTATTGCAGCTGTTCTCGCAGTTGAGTTTGTGCCGTTTCTAGGGCTTCTGTTAACTTCGAGGCATCTTTCCCGCCCGCTTGGGCAAGATTAGGGCGTCCACCACCGCCACCACCGCAAATTTTAGCAATACCGCCAATAAATTTACCGGCTTGTAAGCCTTTTTCATTCACTTTCGGGCTAAACGCGGCAACTAAACTGACTTTTCCTTCAGCGGGAACGGATCCTAAGACCACAGCTGCTTCCCCTAGTTTTTGTTGTAAACGTTCCGCTGCCGTTTGTAGGGCTTTGGCGTCCATTGCTTCGACTTGAGTAACTAAGAGTTGGAACTCTCCCACGGCTTCGGCTTGCGCTAAGAGTTGATCCGACTTGGCAAGGGCGAGTTCTTGTTTCGCTGCTTCCAGTTGTTTTTGCGTTTGTTTGAGTTCCGACTGCAAGTTTTCAATGCGTTGCGGCACTTCTTCCGGTTGGACTTTGAAGTGGGTGCTGAGATCGCGCACAATTTTTTCGCGCAGGTTAAGATATTCGAGAACTGCGGGACCGGCGACCGCTTCAATCCGCCGCACACCGGAAGAGATACCGGTTTCGGAGATGATTTTAAACAGTCCAATTTCAGCGGTGTTGTTAACGTGGGTGCCACCACATAATTCCATGGAAACACCGGGTACATCAATCACTCGAACTACATCATCATATTTTTCCCCAAACATCGCGATCGCGCCTTTTTCTTTGGCTTCATCAAAGGGCATCACATCCGATTGCGTATCATGGGCTTCGGCAATCCAAGTATTGATAGTATCTTCCACTTGTTGCAATTCTTCCCGGGTAATTTGACGCGGACAGTTGAAGTCAAACCGTAAGCGGTCAAAGGCGACTAAAGAACCTGCTTGCGAGACAGAGGGATCAATGATTTGTTTGAGGGCGGCTTGCAGCAGGTGCGTTGCCGTATGATGGGCTTGGGCGCGACGGCGACAAGCACGATCAATGGTTGCAGTGAGGGTATCGCCCACGCGGATGATTCCTCGTTCAATGCGTCCGATATGGACATAAATGCTGGACTCTTTCTGCACATCTTCAATGCGCACTAAGAGATTATCCCCAGAGAGATAACCGCGATCGCCAATTTGTCCGCCCGATTCGGCATAGAATGGGGTTTGATTGAGCACTAGTTGCACCTGATCGCCAGCTTCTGCTTCTTGCACCGTTTTCCCTTGCACTAACACGGCTTCCACTCTCGCTGTAGCGTGAGGATCTGTATAGCCGAGAAATTCGGTGGGATGAACCGTTTGCGCCAACTTGTCTAAACTGCCTTGTACCATTAAATCAATAGTTTCGTGTGCGGCTTGCGATCGTTGCCGTTGTTTTTCCATTTCTTGTTCAAAGCCATCGAGATCCACGGTTAACCCTTTTTCTTCGGCAATTTCTTGGGTTAACTCTAAGGGGAAGCCGTAGGTATCGTAAAGAACAAAGGCATCTTCCCCAGAGATCTGTTGACCGTCTTTTTGCAAAATTTCTCCTAACAGTTTCTCACCTCGTTCTAGAGTTTCTAAGAAACGGGACTCTTCTCGCTGCAGTTCTTGTTTAATTAGCTTCTCGCCTTCGCGCAAGTTGGAGTAATGTTCTTCCATTAGAGAAATTGCCGTTTCGGCAACATCTTGGGTAAATTCTCTAGTGATGCCTAACAAGCGACCATGACGCACCACACGACGAATGAGACGGCGCAAAATGTAGCCTCGTCCCAGGTTAGAAGCAGTTATACCATCCGCGATCATATGAACGACCGCCCGGACATGGTCGCCAATGACTTTCAGGGAAACTTGTTGTTTTTCATCCGCTTGCGCATAATCTAAGTTCGCAATTTCCGCAGCGGTTTTAATAATCGGGAAAATGAGGTCAGTTTCATAGTTATTCGGGACTTGTTGCAAAATTTGTGCCATGCGTTCCAATCCCAAACCGGTATCAATATTTTGATTTTGCAACGGCGTTAAATTGCCTTCACTATCCCGATTGAATTGCATAAAAACGAGATTATAAAACTCAATGAAGCGAGAATCGTCTTCTAAATCAATGTCTTGGTCGCCTAACTCGGGATGAAAATCGTAGTAAATCTCGGAACAGGGACCACAAGGACCGGTGGGACCCGCAGCCCAAAAATTATCTTCTTCGCCCATCCGTTGGATGCGATGGGGGGCAACGCCAATTTTATCCCGCCAAATGGCAAAGGCTTCTTCATCTTCTCTATAGACACTGGGGATTAACCGTTCTGGGTCTAAACCAAACGCTTTTGTCGAAAGTTCCCACGCCCATTGAATGGCTTCTTCTTTAAAGTAGTCGCCAAAGCTGAAGTTACCTAACATCTCAAAGAAGGTATGGTGACGCTTAGTGCGTCCGACATTCTCAATATCGTTAGTGCGGATACACTTTTGGGATGTTGTCGCGCGATTGTAGGGAGCGGTTTTTTGTCCCAAAAAGATGGGTTTAAATGGCAGCATTCCCGCAATGGTCAGTAAAACCGTGGGGTCTTCTGGAACGAGAGACGCACTGGGTAAGACTTCATGTCCGCGCTGTGCATAAAAATCTAAAAAAGTTTGGCGAATTTGATTACCGCTGAGATATTGAGGAGAGTTAGGCATTAGTCCTTATTTAATATCAGTTACAACACGACTCATCATTACTTCTTCTATTGTAAAATTTTGTCTTCACAGAAAGCGACGGGTGAAGCCCAACCATACCTATAATTTTTTCCTAAACCCGGTCAGCAATTCTTATTGCATTCAACTTGAAAAGTAGTTGGTGTTGCCATTAATCAATGTGCGGAAGGAGCAATAAAGAGAAATTAATCTCTACTTAGGTTCTCCGTAATCTTACCTTCGTAGAATTGTCACAGTCTGTATCTCTAATATTGCAATCTAATCCTTTCGAGGAGATTTCTCGTTATGTCTACCTTCCGTGTTAACCCCTATTTGCAACAACCCTCTAGTGATGGAATGTATTTGACTTGGTTTACTGAAGAGGATACTTCAGGAGAACTGACGATCACGGGACCCGGATTAGAGAGTCCCTTAAGCTTCACAAGCGATCCGACATTTGAGCCTGTCTTAAGTTATACTTCTGCTGAAGCAAATCAAGAGATTGATGGACTCGAACAAGGTTCATGGTTATTAGGAAACGAAAACTATAAGCACACGGTTGATGTCAGCGGTTTATTGCCCGATAGCACCTATGAATATACGGTCACAGTCGGCGATCGCGTGTTTGAATCGAGTTTTGAAACAGCACCAACCTCCCAAGACTGGGATCAAGTTCGCTTTGTTGCCCTTTCCGATAGCGAAACGGAACCTCGGGGTCGCGTCCGTCAGCGGGATTGGCAAGAAGGTGCGCAAGACGCTGAATCGGTTGGGCGTCCCAGTTTAGAAGATAGTCTCTGGGCAGAAACTTTAGGCGTTAGCGGCGATCGCCTTAACTATCCCCTGACCGAAAATGTGGGCTATCGCAACAATCTCGAAATCATTAACAGTCGAGAACCCGATTTCATGGTCATGCCGGGAGATTTAGTGCAAGGCGGCGGTTATCAGCCCGGTTGGGATGAGTTCTTCCGTCACAATGCCGGTGAGTTTGATAGCGGTCTTTCCGACTATCCGATTTTACCGGCGCTGGGAAACTGGGAAAACTTTGGCGCTCTCAATGGCGGATATGGAACCGACGAAGCAGGACGCTTCGGACCTAAATTGGGTCATGATAAATTTCATGCCTACTTCGATGCGCCGCCTAATGGCACCCCTGAGCACCAGGATAATTATTATCGCATTGACTATGGTCCAATCACGATTCTCACCCTTGACAGTTCCAATGGGGAACCCGACGACAGTAGAGATAACTATGGTGGGGAAGGACAACCGCCACAAATTAGCGGTCGGGAATTTACTGAACCGGGAACGGATACCCAAGAAAACTTTACTCGCGAGCAGTATGAAGCAGCAGGAGGAACCGATTTAGCTGATTTTAACCCGAGTAGTCCCCAATGGAACTGGGTGATCGAGCAGCTAGAAGAGGCAAGAGAACAAGGTCAAATTATTTTTGCCCAATTCCACCATGTTCCCTATTCCAGCGGAACCCACGGTCTACCGATGAATCATGAAGATTCTTCGGGTCAAGGGGGAACACCGCTGCGGAAATATCACGCGCTTTTTGAAGAGTATGAAGTGGCAGCAGTTTTCTCCGGTCATAGTGAAATGTTTGAGCGCAGTTTCGTTGATGAAGATGGCGACGGGATTGGAGTTAATTACTACGATGTGGGTGTTGCTGGCGATGGCATGCGAGGAGAACGTCAAACGGATGACGGAGAACTCCTTAGCTATAATCAGTTTAGTCAGTGGACCGCTGACCAAAGGGAACCAGAACTCTGGGAAGAAGTCGATGGCGTTCTCCAAAATGTTGCCGGCGGGAAGCACTATGGTCACCTAGAAATCAACCTGGAACAGACGGGCGAAGGGTCCGCAGCAGAAATTACTCTCACCCCTGTCTATAGCTTCCCTATTCTTGATTCCAATTATGAGTTAGTCGATACCGAGCGCCGAGTTTATGGCGATGAAATCACGATCCGAACCAATGCCGATGGCACCTTGGCCGATTCAGGAATCGGAGGGTTAACCCAACTCAACACCTTTGAAACCGGATTCATTGATGACCAGAGCCCGCTAACGATTCCCAGCACTGACCCAGCCGGAATCGCTTTCTACGAGCCATCAGGCAATCTGTTCATTGCCGATTCCGAAATTGCCGAGTTGGACATTTTTCCCGACACCATCTCGTTCAATCTCTTTGAAGTTACCCCCGATGGGCAAACCTTAGTACGGGCTTTTGACCTCACCGACGAAGCAACTACGGGTGCAGTCAATGACGAGCCCACTGGCATTGCCTACGATGCTGAGAATGATCGCTTCTACATCAGTAACGATAATACCGAGAGCATCTTCAGCTACGAATTACAAGGAGATACCTTTGTCGTCGAAGACGAAATTGGAATTGATGACTTCCCGGCTAACTTGCCAGGCATAACGGGGGATTTTGAGGGCATTTCGATCAACCCCAACACCGGGTTGATTTATTCAGTGGATGGCAGCGGTCAAGCGGTGGTTGTCTTGGAATACCAGAACAACAGCTTCCAGTTTGTCGATAGCTTCGAGCTAAACACGGCTGAGGAAACTTTTGTCAGCGACCCTGAGGGCATGGCAGTTGATCCGGCGACGGGGAATCTCTTTGTGGTTTCGGAAGTGGACGAGATCATTGCTGAGTTTACCGCAGAAGGAGATTTTATCCGTGAGTATCCCCTCGGGAATCTTGATCCTGCCCAAATCGCTGCCCAAGGTTTGACCTTTGCCCCTCCATCTGACAACTCTGATCAATCATTCAGCAGCTTGTACATTGCCGATGCGCGGGTCGATAACAACGATGATCCCAGCGAGCGCGATGGCCGCGTCTACGAGGCAAGCTTAGCCACACCCGGCGATGAGGATGAGGCCTCAGTTCCGGTCTTTGGCAGCCCAGAGGACGACACCCTCGAAGCGGGAATCGATTTTGACGGCGCTGGCAATCTTGTTTTTACCGGGGCAGGAGAAGATAGCGTTTTTGCTTCCCAAGGAGAAGGGGGAAATCGCATTTACAGTGGCAGTGATAATGATGAACTGTTCGCTGGGACTGAAGATCGTCTCTTTGGCGAAACCGGCGATGATATCCTTGATGCATCTGTTGGAAGCGGCAATAACCGTCTCTATGGCGGTTCAGGGAACGATGACTTCTTCCTCGGTAGCAATGACCGCTTAATTGGCAATGAGGGCAGCGATCGCTTCTTTACCCTTGCTGGCGGCAACAACTTGATAACTGGTGGAACAGGGGCTGACCAATTCTGGATTGCCAATGCAGAAATTCCCAATACTCCGAATATCATCACTGACTTGACATTAGGAGAAGATGTCATGGGCATTGCTGGCTTTCGCGATCTTAGTTTCGATGACCTTCGTGTTACTCAAGAAGAAACCCAAGTTGTAATTGGTTTAGATGAAAATACACCTTTAGCACAACTTCTGGGAGTAGAGGCTGAGCAACTAAGCGCTGATGACTTTGTGTTTGTCGAGTCTGCTGTTTAACAATAAATAGTAAGTTCATTGTGTCTTAGGGGAGAGAAAAGCGAAGCAGTGATCATGATTGCTTTTCTCTCTCTTTCGCGCGATCGCTGCTAAGTTTATAACAATCCGTAGTAAGCTGCCATATACTCGATAATCTCTGCTTCATAAGGTTGCAACTCAGGGAGGTAGCGACGAATTGCTTTTCTGATTGCTTCGGCTAATAAAGCAAAGTCGTGTTTTTGGCTATGCACTAGGGGATCGAGACGTTGAATCAATTGCCAGTTACTGGAAACATCCGCTGCCATTAAGGCTTGATCTAACGCTGGCATGGTGTCATCCGGAAACTCAGGTAAAACTCGACTGACAAAGGTAACACGATGGAAGACCCGCCAGCAGGGGGGCTTTTTCTCGGTGTTATTGGCTTGCCGCAGGGCTACTGCATTGGGATGATTACTTTCGGCTAACCAGATCGGATCGATCACGTAACCAAAGAACTGATCAAAGTTTGCCACAGCAGGTTCAAGGTAGAAGGTAAAGAAGCGATAGGCATCGACAGTACCTGGTTTTTGGGGATTACCAGGGGAATCAAGGCTGATACTGAGTTCATAGCTGGTTTCTGAGTCTTTAGTTGCTGTTTTGGTGATATTCAGTTGTCCGCTGCTGGTGGCATTAAACTCGAATCCGCCGGAGAGTCCTAAACCCGATAACTCTAAACCAAAACCCACATCGGTAGCGGTGGAGAAACCGTAGGAACTACCGGTTACTTCCTGGCGCACGGCGGAAGTTTGCGTGGATTGGGCAAAGAACCCACCTTCGGCTGTCCAGATGTAAGTATTGACCAAATTCCGCTTGGCAAAGCCTTCAGCTACCGGATCTCGTCCGTTCATAGGAGGCATCAAATTGGTAATCGCATTGGCTGTACTGTTACCGAGGTTTTGCGCGATCGCGCCCTGAGTTGCTGCCACTGAAGCCCCTAACGCCCGATTCATGGGATTGGTTTGGAAGTTTTCATAATAGGCTTTCAGTTGCTGTTCTTCCTGCTGAATGCGATTGCGCAGGGCATAGGCTTCCCGAGGTTTAAAGTAGCTGGGTTGATCCGCTGCATCGGTATTTTGATAGTCAGGATCGACAATTCGACCTTGGGAACTGTATCCTACTGTGCCATCCAAAGTCCCTTGCTTCGTATATTGGGGATTGATCGGGAAAGGAATCAAGTTGGTATTCCGAGGAATATCACGATTGGGACGGAAACGCAAAGACACCAACGCCCCATTGTGTGCCATCCGCAAGGCAAACACATCCGCTGTTTCTGACTGAACGACGGCAAAGCCCACATTCGCTGGGAGATAACGTCGTCCTAAACTGGTTAAGGCTTCGGGAATCACCGGTTGATCGGGATCTTCCCATTCTCCGCGCAGAGAAACGCTGGTATTGCGAGTGGTATTAATGGCAGCGCCTTGGCTTTCCGCACTCGACCAACCTTGAGAGCTTTCAAAGTTACCGCCTGTACTAGCATTGAGGCTAAATTCAATGGGGAAACTAATCCCAAATCCGAGGGGGGCAAGTAAGCTGTCAATATCCCCTTCTACGCCAATACTGGCAGAAAAGGAAAGAGCGGTGCTGTAACCCTGTTCTTTTTCCGAAGAAATCGTGTAGCTAACCGTTTCCGCTTCAATGATTTCTAACGCAGTTGCATCGTCAAAGTCATCTCCCATATCTTCGGTTAAGTTTTCACTGGGAATTGGCGGTGCGCCTTCCACAAATCCCATGACTTGCGGGTCAAATTGGACTTGACCAATCCATTCAGTGATAATATTCCCCACTTTAAAGCCGGTGTAGAGATGCCATTGTCCCTGTTTAATAAAGCTATAGCACCGCTTCAGGGCACCCACTAACTCACCCGATGGTGTATATTGCAAATCGCCATATTCTTCCACTGCTGGACGAGCATGGAGGGTGTCTTGGAAACTGGTAACTACGCCTTCTAGGGCATTGCGTACCAAAGGAATATCATCACAGATGGGGGCGGTTGAGAAGATATAGTCAATACGGGTCAGTTCATTAATTGCCGTGGGATTGGGTTCTAACAGATTTCCTTGCAAAGAATGATCTAAGATTGAGGTTTCCGCGTTGGCATTATCTTGATCAAAGGTGTAGTAGGCGAGTAAATCCCGCTTTTCTCCTTTGAGACGACTGAAGAGGTTATCGAGAATGGCTTCTTCACTGCGCGCAACTTTCCAAATGCGGACTTCATCAAGATTTCCGGCAAAGCCTTGTCCCATGCGGAACCGTGCTTCTTCGGTATCAATGGGGGGAAGTGGGCTGATGGGTGCGGTGGGGGTAACATCGCCATTATGATAAATCATAAAAGTGGAGTTGTCAGGATTGGGATCGACAATCCAAGTTGCCCCTTTAATGGCCCCATTATTGTTGCCCAACGTATCGTTAAGATCGCTGCCTGAACCGGCTTCAAACTGCCACCAAGCGACTAATCCCCGTTCAGTGCCATTGAGATCGCGGTTGAGTTCACTGGCATTAAGAGCAACATTCCATAAGCGAACTTCGCTCATCATCCCTCGCAAATGCAGTGGTCCATTCCCGAAAATTGACGGTTGATCGCCAATTGTGGGCAGTCCATAAGCTTTCCCCAATTCTAAGGGCTGATCATTCATTCCCATCTCGGTGGCAGGGAAGGTTTCTTCTGCCACTAATACCCCATTGATATAGAGTTGCAGTTCTAGGTATTCAACAATGCTACCGCTGGTAATCGCTGCAAGATTGGTTGCGGGTAAGCGGTTATTTTCCATCCGCTGGTTGCGCAATCGTTGTTGTCGCTGTCTCGATTGAACATAATCGGCACAAATGGCTTGCTCGATCGCGCTCTGATTCTCCTCGTCATGAAGATCGGCGCGATTGGTTAAATCAATCTGTTGAATATCCTGTTCAATCCCCAGAACGTCTAAGTCAGCATGGCCTTCCTGTACTCCCTCAGTGTGTTTTTTCCGAATCACAGCTAGATGATAGGTTTCTCCCACTGCTACCGCATCCGCTGGGGAACTGAGGGTGAGCAAGTTATGATTTTGATCCTCACTGGCAAAGACAACCCGCCCATCATTGGCAATATAGAGCGCGTAAGGCACTTTTTGTTGTTGGTTTCCGGCATTGATCACCCCTTTACTGAGAATGCCTTGGTTAGTGAGACGACCCGTGAGCGTCACTTGTGCTTCAATGGTTAAATCTTGGCTGAGATTTAACCCGGTGCTGTTGCCTACATCAATAGAATCATCGACACCGTCAAATTGCAGGGCATACGCTTGATTGTAAACGGCAGCAAAATGCTCCCACTGCTGGGTGAGAAAGACTTGTTCCGTTTGTACCCACTTGTTACCGACACCGGCGTAAACTCGGTAGTTCGGGATGGGAGATTCAACCGGAGTGGGGTTGCCCACAATCGTGCCATGATTGGCTTGATCAGAGTAATCGAGAGCGGTTTGATTGGCAAAACGGTAGTAGCCCACTAACCCAGATTCATTGCCTTTGAGACGACGTTTAGCAAATGCTTGCAGATCAGCTTCTGAGCGGGGATAGTTCCAAATCCGAATATCATCGAGATCGCCTCGGAAGTATTCTTCGTTGTACAGCCAACCGATGTATAGGTCTTCTAAGGTACGGATACTGCCAGATTGCGCTTTTTCCCCAACGAGTTCTCCATTGAGATAAAGTTTGAGCATTGCCCCATCGTAAACAGCTGCCAGATGATGCCACTGATTCAAGGCGGGTCGTGGGGTATCAACAAAGACATAGTCACCTGCTTTGTTTGTCACACCAAAATACAGCCCTAAATCGCCTCTGCCTTGAGAAATGATGAGACCAAAGTTAGACGGGCTTGTTCCCAAGCCAAATAACTTTTGATACTGATCGTCCCATTGATCGGGTTTGTAGAACCAAAGCTCAATGGTAATTTGATCGCTAATACCGGTAATCCCTCCTTTGACTTCAATATAATCCTTGATACCATCAAACCTTAAAGCAGACGGCGATCGCGTTAACCCCAACCCATACCGAGACTCGGGAGAGGAGTAGTCAATCACTCGGGCGGTTTGTTCTAAGCCTTCTGCTTTGAGCCAAGTTTCTATGGTCAAATCGCCGGTGTGAGCAAAGTTATCGGCTCTTCCAGGCAAATTTTTCAAATAAAGTTCACTGTTTTCCTCGTCTTGATTCACAAAGGCAATGGTATTTCCCGGCGGGTTCGCCACCCAACTGGGAACGGCGGCAATACCGCTCAGTTGTTTCCCATCGGCATCCGTATCTTGAACCGCTTCTCCAGGGCGCGCAACCCCTTGCACTAAGAAGGAACCCTGCTCGATATTGTAGGCACGACGGTTATGTTCCACTTGGGTGTAGTCGTAGTTGGGATCTTGTCCCTTCAAAATGGCCACAAACTGTTCGGGATCGCGAGAGACATCCATCCAAGTTTCTTGCATTGTGAGACTGAGTCGCGCAATTTCTGCATTCACTGCTGATAATTGACGTTCAAGGGCAAGCGCTTCCTCACTCATTGCCTCGGCTGTCAGTTCCACTTTCAGGCTACGGTAAGTTGGTAATAGCCCAAACGTTCCGCCCAAACGTTGCTGCGACTGTGTATAGGGAATGGCCATGCCGGTAAAATCTTCCTCTTCGTAAAAGATAATGCGCACCCCTTGGTCGAGTTGGAAGGAACGAAGATTAGTGATCAATTCGGGTGGCATTGCCCCTTGATAACCCGGTTGTAAAGAGATTGCCTCACCTTGGAAGAAAGATTGAGCATAGAGAGATGCGGTTTTCCCTGCGAGATCGGTAGCAATGGCATCGCGCTCTGCAATTAAATTCGCTTTTTGTTGCTCAAGCTCACGAATTCTCTCTTGCACATTGTTGGAGAGAACAGTTTCTAAGACAACCGTACAAGTATCGGGTTGACTCCCTTCCCGAATGATGACCTGTGTGCGCCCAAAATCCTCGCCAGGCACTCGCGCATAGAGCATGAGATTAGGATTGAGCGCCAGTTCCCCTCGGGCGGTATGGGTGTCATAATAAGCAGCGAGAAATTCATCATTAACCCCACGAAAATACAAGGCAATTTGACCGGTCCCACTCTCAAATAATTGCGGATGATCGGCAGTTTGGGCAAAGTCTAAGATGCCCCCAAATACGGTCATTCCCATCGGATCTAAATGAACCAGAGGCATCGGTAAAGCGCGATCGCTGAGTAATAATTTCCGAATCCCCGCCAGTTGCTCTCGTTTCAGTTGTAGTGCGTTGCGCTTGGCCATTAACTGCTCTTGCAAACTCAGAATTTGGGCTTGTAACTCAGTTAGAGCAGTTGCTAACTGGGACAAACGAGCATTTACCTGATTGAGTTCATTTTGTAGAACACTCAAGTCCACCACAACTCGGTTATAGGGGGGAACACGGGTATACGTTCCTCCCAGACGTTGACGGGATTGCGTATAGGGGTGAACAACACCGCCGGGAGCGTAAAGTGTCACTTTCACCCCCGGATCCAGTTGCATGGAGTTGAGCGGAAAGCCGTTCAAGTCTCCATCATAGCCCTGTTCGATTTGGAAGCGATCGCCGCGAAAGGATTGTTGGGAGTAAAATGTGACACCAGCGGTACTATTGGCCAATTCTTTCTCAATTTGCGCTTTCCGGCGCTTACGTTCCTCTGTTTCTTCCTCATTGGACCGAATCTCAGCATTGACCAACTCGGTCTCCGCTAAAAGGGCGGTTAACTCGGTTTCTAGTTGAGGAATGGTTTCTTTTTCTAAGTCGGTTGCAATCTCAATGAGCGTCGTTTCTTCACTCGGATCAGGTAACATTTCCCGTAAGCTACTGGGAATTTGCGCTTTCAGTGTTTCCAGAGGGATATTATCCAAAATTTGCGCCAGTTTCCCCGACTGGGTGACAGCAAAATCGAGAACGGCAATGCGATTGTGTTCTTCCTCAGGATGACGAGTCGCTAACGCTAACATCACTCGGGCATTTTGCTTAATCGGCTTCGGTGTGGGGTCATTCCCGGTCACCATATCTTCTTGCTGGAAATAAAGGAGTGCCGATAACCCCAATGCAACGGTGCGGTGTTTAAAGCCAAAACTGGTGCGGCTGATTCCCTGAGACTCCTGAAGCGGGGCAGCAGAAGCAATCCAAGTTTCTTCTCCTGAACTCATCCCTTGAATAGTACCGTGAATGGCTTGATCGGTTTGGTCATATAGCTGATTTCCGACGCCTTCATCAAAGCGGTAATAGGCGAAGAGACCTAACTCGTTGCCAATGAGACGGCGATCGCGATTGTCAATGATTTCGTTTTCCGAAAGAGCACGACCCCAAATGCGGACTTCATCCACACTGCCGTCAAAATAATCCCGACCATTTTTGCCATCAAATTGACGACCGATTTCCCAACCGTTACCGCTAATATCACCAAGCGTGACATCCTTCAGTTGGTGGGTCCAGGCTTTTGCCCCATTTTGATAGGCAGTTAGGGTAAGGGTATTCCCAACAGTTGCAACGGTAATTGCAATCTGGTGCCAAGCCGCGATTGACTGACTAGCCGTTTCTTGTTCGGTTTCCGCATTCGGGAGTTGAATTCCTTTGAAGTTCACGCCTAAAGCATCTGCGTAGTAACCCAGGCTAAAAATATCCTCACCCGTGACAGTGGTTTTACTCAACAGGATTTGATCGGGGAGTATCTCTGGGGTTTCTCCCGCTTGAGGGGTGGGATGAACCCACATTTCCACGGTAAAGTTATCGCCCGGGCTAAATTCTCCCAGTGCAATATAGTCATCGACGCCATCAAGTTGTAAGGCAGATTCGGCAACTGGGGTCGTCTCTTCACTCAGCAGGTTCGAGCCTTGCGTATTAAACCAGCCATCGGGCGAACGTTCAATATTAAACGAATCAACGCGATCGCTGCTGCTATTGTAAGCAAAGATCTGCCAGCGCTTAAGATCGGCAATTTGGGTGGGCAATTGTAAAACGCTGAACCGTCCGCCTTGCAAATTGCGAATAAAATCTAACTCCTGGGTTGGCTCGAAAAAGGGCATTTCATCCATATCTTTCGCGCCGAGGGTGTCATTGGCATTGAGGGGACGATATTTGTTGCCACTGCGTCGAAACCGCACTTCTCGACTGAGTTGCAATTGATTTTCCACAAAGACAAAGCGATCCACCAGTAAGGTTTCATTCACCACGGGAACTTCGATTTCTTCCCCGGCTTGATTTTCTACAGTCACGAAGACTGCATTGGGGTCATCGGCGCCAATGGCTTGACGAAAAATGTAAATATACTGCTGATCGGAAAGTACTTGAAATGGGGCATCAGCAGTCAAACGGGCTGTACTAGATAAGAAGGGATCAATCTCTTCCGGGCGCACCGCTTCTAATTTCGTGACTTCCTCGCCGCCAGTGGTGACGAAAGGTAGCGGTTTGGGATCAATAATGCCAAATCCCGCTTGCACAATTTCCCGAGGAAAGTTTAACTTACGGGGGGTTGCGGACCAATTTCTCGCATCAATAGTTTGGTCTTGCTGACCATCAAGTTCCAAAACAGTGTAGTAGATTGCGCGATCGCGCCCCATCGCAAAGGCAATTAACATACCATTATGCCGAACTGAAGTGGTATGCCGATATTGGCGATCCGAATAAGTCGTGAGAAAGTTCTTTTCTAAGGCTTGAGTCAACATTATTTTTTCCAATTGAGAGACAAATTATTCGTCTAAAATTTCTTGTATTTAATAAACCTAGAAAGTTTAGAAAGACGATTACTTACTAATACCGTTGCTAACTCAATCCTGTCGATATAGAAAAGTTAAGGAGATTGATTAAGAATCCTGGCTTAACTTTTCATCTGTTGATAATTACTCATCAAGCATGGCTTATTGGCATGGATTATCTGAATTCATTGCTAAAAATCATTCTAGATTTAAAGATTTCATTGCCTAAAGTAAGAAAAATTAAGTCGCAAAACTCCTCAATTATTCTGTATCGACCCAAGCTAAGAAAAAGAATATAAATCGAAATAGACATAGGATGAAGAAAACTTCTCTAGTTCTTCCCTAGTTAGTTTAATGATATATCAATAAAACTATCAAAGCACCCGTCAAAAAAACAGACATCAATAGGAGATGAAATCAATGATTATTAAATCGATCACTGCGACTTATTTAAAAAAAGAACCCGTCCAATCTTCAGAATTAGCGGTGAATCAACGAGCGAGTGTTCCTGTTGGCAAGGAATATAAAGTCCGTAAGTTTTCCGCAGCAGAAGCCGGACATTATTTAGTGGAATTAGACTATGATGCCGGGACTTGGTATCTTTGGTCGGGGCATTGGGAACTGCCGTGGGAAGACCATCAAGAACAATCGGAAATTTTCACCCTCGAAAATCTGAAAAGAATTATGCCTCACGCCACGGCTACCGATATTGAAACCTATTGTTCTCCCATTAATCAAGTCTTATCCGACTTTGAGATGACAACCGTTCCCCGTGCCGCTGCCTTTATTGCCCAAGTTGCCCATGAAAGTGGTTCCCTCCGCTACAAAGAAGAAATTGCCAGCGGGGCGGCTTACGAAGGACGAAGAGATTTAGGGAACACCCAACCAGGTGATGGTCAACGATTCAAGGGTTAAATACCTCTAGCTCTTGTAAAACTCGGTGAATTCAGTGAAAGCCCTAAAGCTTGTGAAATACAATTATATGGTTAAACCAATCAAGATGGAACAATGGGTAACACTGAGCTAAGACCGCTAATAAACTGTCCAGATTACTTCGCTTCTTTTCAAGGTGATATCTATAGAAAAACTAAAGGAAGACCTAGAAATAAAGATGTAGGTTCAATCTGGTTAAGCCAAAATGGAGAATATTACAGGATGCTTAAAGGCAATCGACGTGGAAAATACAGAAACTATTTAGCTGTTGATATTGATGGTGATCAATCATTATCGATCCATCGTCTAGTCCTTTCAGCATTTAATCCGGTTGAAAATTGGGAAGAGTTACAAGTTAACCATAAAGACCGTAACGGATTCAATAATTCTCTGAATAATTTAGAATGGTGTGACAATCAATATAATTGTCAGCATCGTTTTCTAACCGACTCAGTAGACATCGAGAGAGCATGGTCAGACTACCTAGACTACCTAGACCATAGAATTCAAACCTCGTTTGAATACATACCGATGGCAATGGGTAGCTGGCGTCAAATCTACGATAAAGAGAAAATTTGCTCTTTATTAAAGACGACTGACTTAACTAAGCAAGAAATTGCTGAGAAAGCTAATTGCTCCCATCGAGCAGTTCGTTATTATCAAGAGATTTTTAAGTTTGAGCGCCCTTATGAGCGTATAAAACGTGAATTAACCCCTTATATTGTCCGTAGGGTAGTACATGAGGGTGCTTCTCTTTACGATGTCTCAAGAGAGACTGCTTTAAGTTATTCGGCTGTCAGAAATATAGCGGTAAAGTGCAACGACTATCCTTTAAGGAGTAGGGGGCAAGTGTCCTCGAAGCGCCGGGACTCTTAGGAGTAAGATATAGTCTGAACTGCAGTGAAAATTGCAGAGAATTAGCGGAAACGGTTAATTCGTAACATTTTGAGAGGGCTGATTCAATTAACGGGAAGAGCCAACTATCGCGCTTGCGGTCAGGCTTTAAATTTACCCTTAGAAACCAATCCTGAGTTAGTCGTTAAAGATCCTTACACCAATGCAGCGGTTGCAGGTTGGTATTGGGATAGTCGCAATATTAATGTGGCAGCCGATGCGGGAGATTTTGAACGAGTCACTCGTTTAATTAATGGGGGCTTAAATGGATATCGCGATCGCGTTCAGTTTTGGCAACGAGCAAAGCAAGTTCTCAATAATTCTACTCCCAAGGTGACGATCAATTCCAATGGGAATATTCCCAGTAGTTGGCAAACCGTCAATTGGCAAGACTTGAGTGCCAAAGTGTCTAAATATTTCACGGTTCAAGAAGTAACCAATGGTGATACACGGCGCATTCCGCAACGGGATGACATTAAACAAAATATCTTCACCCTTGCCCAAAAATTAGACCAAATTCGTGAAGCCTGGGGATCCCCGATTTTAGTGACCTCTTGGTATCGTCCGCCTGCCATTAACCGCGCCGTTGGCGGTGCCACCAATTCCCAGCACCTCTATGGGAAAGCGGTTGATATTAAACCCAGTCAAGGCAATCTTTATGATTTTCAGCATTGGTTAGATACCGTGGCTTGGGCCAATCATGCTTTAGGTTATGGTGCGCCGAGAGGTTTTGTTCACCTCGATTTACGCCCCGGAAGAATTCGTTGGAATTACTAAGAACAATTGCCCAATTAAAACTCAAATTTAGGAGATAAAAATGACTAGCAATCCTTTAGCTTTTCAGGATCAAGAATCTGATTTTGTTACTCTATCTGAAGAAAAAGAACATTTCATGCTGCAATATGTGGTTGTCCCCGGTGCGCTAGGGGGGCTGACAAAAATTATTATGGAGGTGAAAGATTCCACTCAAAATTTTCAAACCCTTCAACCGACTCAAAATCAATCTGAACTGAACTTACCCACTTTAGGTTACTTAGTGCCCTCTAGTATCTTTTTGGGGATTATTAGTAGCTTAATCGGGATGTTTGTTCTCTCAGATTTCTTGGATTTTAAGAAGTCAAAGTTTAAGATTTTCGGACTCTCGTTAATCTTTGGCTTATTCTTTCCCCTGGTATTTGAAGCAGCATCGAATACCTTACAACTGCAAAATCAGATTTCGACGATTCAAGAAGAGAAAGTGCGGGTTGAGGAAGCTGCAATCAATAATGCAATGCCTCTGACAGACGATCCCATTTCCCTGGAAGCAGCGATTCAAGATATCGAACAATTGGCAATTGGTTCGACGGATGTGCGGAATCAAACGATGGCGATTAAAAATATTGAAGAACTGGCAGTTCTTTCGGATCAAACCACTGTTTCAGAAGAAGCATTGGGCGCGATCGCGATGATTGCTCGACAATCTCAGGATAACAGAGTTGCACCAGAAGCCATTGAATCCATTGAAAAGGTTGCTCTCAAGTCCACTCATCCAGAAGTAAAAGCCCTCGCCATAGATACCTTGGAAAATTTAAGAGGGGAAATTCCTACAAGTGAAAATGCGGTCTTAGATGAAGCGATCAATCGCATCCTTTCTCAATCATAAAGGATGGAACAGAGCCGGTTGATTTCAGTCCAAGGGATCAACCGCAACAAACCGTCAATCACACCTAATATCAAATTGGTAAATGTTTGCTACAAATTGATCGAATCTTCGATTCGCTGCCAGAGGCAATCGGGGACCGGAGCTTTAGTGAGGAGGGGTGAGGTCCCGCTAGACCCAGTTGCGCTGGTATGTTGAACAAAGTTGCCTGTTAAGTCTGGGTCTCGTGTCAGGGATTGGTTATTGCCCCCTTCTCCACCATAGGTTACTTGTGCCAGATCGCTTGTTCCATCGCTGTGGATTTCATTAATGACTAATGCTACCGAAGGAGCATCATTGTAGCTGCTACTGATGTTGCTGCCACCGGTGCGAGTAAAAAAGTCGTTAGAGCCATCACTAAATTTTGCGACAGAGGAGGCTTAAAGTCGTTTAACTGGTAAATCCTCGCAGATTAGTATTAAGCTCATCTAACATAAAGATTAAGAAAGTGTTATACACAAACCAGATTGACAGTTGGCGTGATGGAATCCTCGCAATCTCTCTCTTATGCCAGCGCGATCGCGCTGCAAAAAGAATTATCCCCGCAAGTCATCACTTATGACCAATTTCCGCAACCGATTCGCTACGTCGCAGGCGTTGATGTGGGATTTAAGGATCACTATCGCATAACGCAAGCAGCTGTTGGGGTGTTGAGTTTTCCCACGTTAGAAAAAATCGAATCCGCGATCGCGCAATCTCCGACGACCTTTCCCTACATTCCTGGCTTACTCTCGTTTCGCGAAGTACCAACAATCATCCAAGCCCTAGAAAAACTCGAAACCCCCCCAGATCTAATTATTTGTGACGGACAAGGGGTGGCGCACCCGCGACGGTTTGGTCTGGCTTGTCACCTCGGCGTATTAATCAATCAACCCACCATTGGTGCAGCAAAATCCCGCTTAGTCGGCACTCATGAAGAACTGAGTCCCGAAAAAGGCGCCTGGGTTCCCCTCTGGGATAATGGAGAAATTATTGGCGCTGTAGTGAGAACGCGCACCAACGTCAAACCGCTTTACGTTTCTGCAGGACATCGCATTAGCCTCCGTAGCGCCATTGATTTGGTTCTCGCTTGTACGCCCAAGTATCGCCTTCCCGAAACCACCCGCTGGGCAGATCAACTGGCGTCTTTACCGGTTCATGATTAGACCAAACTCAGCACTTGTACACTAAATAATTGTTATATTGCTATATGGTTATTTTATTGGAAATAGGAGTTAATTTAAGATCATGTGGGATAGCGCGATCGTTGCTTATATCCATTATTTGAGTTTTGGAATTGTTCTCGCTTCACTAATTGTCGAACGACACACCTTTAAATCAGAACTGAGTGTTCGGGAAGGATGGGTGATTCTGATTGCCGATGGAATTTATGGGACGGCTGCCACTGCCCTCCTTGCTACGGGGGTTTTACGCTTATTGTACTTTGGTAAAGGCACCGAATTTTATACGCACAATCCGGTATTTTGGGCAAAAATCGTCGTTTTTTTCGCTGTCGCTCCCCTTTCCCTATATCCGACGATTTCTTATTTGCTTTGGCTGGGGAAGCTACGGCAAAATTGTCCTCCGAAACTGACGCCTTTTCGGACCAACCTGATTAAGTGGATGATTAACGTTGAACTGGTGGGATTTAGCAGCATTCCCCTGTTAGCCTCGATGATGGCGCGCGGGATCGGTTTAGAGTGGTTTTAGGCGGCAAACCTGATCAAAATCCAAGTTATGCGTGCTAATGGACTGCTGTGCCATTAAAATTAACTTGATTGCAACAACGGAATTAAAATTTAGCCCTGATCATGCGTATTCTAACTCTTGTCCCCGGAGGAATTGGGGATCAAATCTTATTTTTCCCGACCCTCGCTGACTTGAAAAACGCCTATCCTCAATCCCAAATTGATGTTTTAGTGGAACCCCGCGCTAAATCCGCTTATCGGGTGTGTTCTCATGTCCATGACGTGTTGGTTTTTGATTACAAAAATCGGAATAGTTTAGCGGATTATTTGAATCTGTTAGGGATTATTCGCGATCGCGAGTATGAAGTTGCCCTCACCTTGGGTCGTCGCTGGACAGTGGGCTTTTTACTGTGGTTAAATGGCATTCCGGTGCGAGTCGGTTATGAAAGTGCTGGAAAAGTGTTTTTATCCCATACGGTTCCGCTGAAAACCGAACAATATGCTGCTCAGATGTACCATGACTTGCTACAAGGGTTAAAGATTAGTACTCCTTGTCCCCCCCTCAAAATTAATGTTCCCAAAAGTGACATTCAGTGGGCGGAACAGGAACAGCAACGTCTGGACATTAAAGATGGCAACTATGTTGTGATTCATGGTGGATCCAGTCAACTGGCGCAAGACAAAGGCATTGATAAAATTTATCCGGTGACGAAGTGGCAGCAGATTATTGCCGATCTGCAAAATAAACAGCCGAATTTGCCCATTGTTTTGGTGAAAGGACCAGAAGATGAAATGTGGGTCGAACAACTCTTACAAGTGAACCCTAACTTAAAAGTGACCAGTCCGCCCGATATTGGCAAACTCTCAGCAATGATTGCAGGAGGGAGCTTAATGCTATGTACTGATAGTGCGCCCATGCACTTAGCGGTTGCTGTGGGCACTTATACCATTGCCCTTTTTGGTCCTACTGACCCGAAAAAATTATTGCCACCGGGCAATTCGTCCTGCATTGGGATAAAATCTCCTACAGGCGCGATCGCTGATATTGAAGTTAATTCTGTCCTTGAAAAAATTTGGCGTGGCTAAACCAGCAGTTTTTCTTGACCGTGATGGAGTTTTAAACCAAGAAGCCGGGTATCTCCATCAGGTCGAAGATTTACATCTTATCCCAGGCGCAGCAAAAGCAGTGCGTCTTCTCAATGACCATCAAATCTTCTCTTGTCTAATTTCTAATCAGTCCGGACCGGCTCGCGGTTACTACTCTACGGATCATGTGGAAGCGCTTCATGAACGCTTGGAGAAACTGCTGGCAATGGAAGCAGGAGCGGCTTTAGATGCCCTGTACTATTGTCCCTATTTGAGTCCTTCTGCAGGCGGGACCAATCCTGAATTTACTGCTTGGAGTACCTGGCGCAAACCGAATACAGGAATGCTGGTTGCTGCTGCTTGGGAATATGATTTAGATTTACAAGCCAGTATTGTGGTTGGAGACAAAGCAACCGATATTGACTTGGCTCACAATGCGGGGGCAAAAGGTGTCTTAGTCCAAACCGGTTATGGGAAAGCAGTTACCCAAGGTACCTACCAGCACTCGACTGTTCCTAATTACACGGCTGAAAATTTATTAGAGGCTGTACGCTGGATCCTTCAGTGGGATGACCCGATGAAGAGAAGCGACTGAAGAGACTTTTGTGCCCTCAACTCGGTATTAGCTAGGTCTATTCAATTCAATCGCCTCTATTCGATCTTTAACGTTCTGTGGTCTGTCTTCTGTGTCTTCAGTTAATAAAGCTTGATTTTAAATAATTGCAAGCAGAAAACACGCTTCAAGGAGTAGCTATTTGTCAAATATCTCAACACCTGAGTTCATCCCCACCCCGATCATCCGCAGCCAATTCAGAAGAGCCGCTAAGTTCTAATCATTATCGATTGGAATAGGAATCACCACTAAAGGGTTGTACCCCAATGGTTGGATAATCATCATGAGCAGGGCTAAACAGCTCGAGCACTGCTTCTGCTAGCGCGCCAAAAAATCCTGGCTGCTTTTGCAATTCCGTTAATGCTTCCTCAACATGCTCAGAGGAAAAGTTATAGCCGGCTTCCTGGCCAACTTTTACCACTTCATCTTGGGTTGCACTCGCTTGTAATTGTTCCTTAAGCTGCTCATCTTTAGCCGCTTCAGACAAAAAATTCAGTACATTTTCTTTCGACATGATTAAAAATAATATTAAGTTAACTAACTACACTTCTATTATGACAAGAATCGCTTAGATGTTAACAAAACTTCATAGAATGATTTCTAATGTTTGTCGCAAAACAGTTTAATGTTTATCTATTTTATGAGCTTGATGAACAGTCAAACTACACCTTTAAATAAACAGTAAAATAACTTCTAGCAATTCCTCAGATACTCTACTGGCATAATTTCTGAGCATTTTTTAAAAACTCGTAATAGTAATAAAACCATAAATAGAGACTTGTACCAAGCTGTCAATTCAACAAATAAGAATTAAGGTTTTTGAACTACTTAACGTAATTAAAAGTGATATAAATCATACAAAAATACTGTTCTCAATAAAGAATTTGGAAGAAGATTTGAACATTGTTATTTTGCACCCGTTTAAGGTCGTGATTAGTTAAAGCATTGCAAAATCCATTTGACTCCCACTCCGATTACAACTTAGCTCTCATTATTGGTAACTCTCGCTTACATTGGGGATGTTTTTACCAAAACCAACTCCTGCAAACTTGGCATAGCCCACATTTAGAACAACCAGTCATAGGTTTACCCACGCATTTATTCCCAGCTGACGTTGCTCAATTGCTTTCGGAACCAGTGTCCGTTTATTTAGTTTCTGTTGTCGCTGAGCAAACAAAACTCTGGGAGACGTATCCTCATAAAATCATTATTACTCGAGAGGAGATTCCTCTTTGTAATACCTATGCGACATTGGGCAGCGATCGCGCGCTTTGTGCTTATGGTGCAGGAGAAACCTACGGTTATCCCGTCTTAGTAATCGATGGGGGAACCGCTTTGACTTACACGGCAGTGGGGAAACAACGTGACTTTTTGGGGGGCGCTATTCTACCCGGCTTAAGGCTACAGCTACAAACCTTAGGACAACAGACAGCAGCCCTGCCTGAAATTACCGTACCGGATGCGTTACCGCCCTTATGGGCAAGTACTACCGCAAGCGCGATCGCGAGTGGCATCATTCATACTCTGATCAGTGGCATTGATCATTACGTCACTGCTTGGCGGAAAAAACAATCGGATGCAGTCGTCGTCTTAACGGGTGGAGATGCGATTCGGCTTCATCGTTATCTCCAAGAAAACGATCCTGCCCTTTCTCAACAGATAATTGTTGATCAAAACTTAATGTTTCACGGGATGGCTCACTTCATTCCACGCTAGGCTCAATAACTCATCTGTTACAACAAAAACGAACCGCTGGCAGTATTCACTCCGTAAATTTATAGAAATTAATCGTTTTATTGCTACTCTTTGACACTTGCGGATTTAGGATTTAGCCGTTGTTAAACTACTTCCTATAATGAGTTTGTCAAAGATTTAACATTACTAAAATCTCATGACTTGGAATGGATTTGCGATTGCGTTAGCGGTCCCGAAACCTTTATCTAGTAAAGGATCCCGTCCCGCATTTGAGGGATTGATGACGGTGATGAAATATCCCTTTACTGATCACGATAGTCATGAACTCAACGGGTTGAGGGAACTATGGCCAACATTGATCATTCTCTATCCAAGCGCCTAAACGATGCAGCGGCTCGTTACCAGTCTCATGCCGGAGAACGCCATCGTGCTGAGCGCATACTGCAAGGCAAAGATTGGGATTGGAGAAAAATTGAGACCCCAACCCGCGTCTTAAGGCGAATGCAGGCGTTAGGTCTGGAGTCCTTAGCTGGTGAAATAATGAGTGGTGTCACTGCTCCTGAATCAATTCGCCGTCCTCATGTGCAAGTTGGTCTTCTGGAGCGAATTTTAGAAGAAAATGACCTTTTATCCTCCCGTTTTCTCCATTTAGGGAGTCAATTTGCAGAAAGTGTTTGCAAAATCGTGATTCGGCGCAGCGGTAGGATCCTGGGCTCAGGGACAGGGTTCATGATCTCGCCGCGTCTCCTCATGACCAACAACCACGTTCTAGAAAACAAAATGAATACTCGCGACAGCACCCTCATTTTTGACTATTACCAACGGCGCAGCGGGATCACAGGTCCTACCCTTGAGTTCAGGTTGGAACCGGAAACCTTCTTCATGACCGATCAAGCCCTTGACTATACAGTGGTAGCAGTGCGAGAAACTTCTCCAGAGGGAGTCCCCATTGCTTCACGGGGCTATATTCCCCTCATTGTTGAATCGGGTAAGGTCTTGATCGGAGAACCCGTGAATATTATTCAACATCCCAGCGGTGGACCTCAGCAAATCGCGATTAAAAATAATACAGTTGTTGATCGAGTCGATGACTATCTCCATTACCAAACCGACACCCAACCCGGTTCTTCGGGTTCCCCTGTATTGAATATGCAATGGGAACTAGCGGCATTGCACCACAGCGGTGTTCCGAAACAAAACGATCAGGGTCAGATTTTGCTACAAGATGGCAGTGTTTGGAATGGGACACAGGCTGACTTAGATCGAATTCAATGGATTGCTAACGAGGGAGTCCGCATTAGCAGCATTGTCGCCGATATTCAAAATAAGCTTGCCAACGATCAAGAAACTGCTCTCTTTGAAAGCGCCCTGATCTCAACGTCTGCAGCAAGACCGGTTTCCCCGTCCATCAAAGTCGTCCCTTTATCTACCGGCTTACAAGGGGAAGCCGTCTCAAAAGAGGATTGGAGCGATGAGCAACTTGATCGTTTAACACCGGAACAAGTGGCAACTTGGGTTGCTCAGTTAGAATCTCACTCGCTGGAGACAACCTTGGAATTCAACCTCACCGAGGAGGCAATCGTTTCCGAAGGAGATTCTTGGTTTGATTATGCCCCTGCTGGTCTCGATATTATTTCCTGTTTGAAAATTTTCCATCGCTACCCGATTTATAACGTTGCTGAAGCTGGTGATACTCTCGATAACATGGCTTGGGGAACCGAATATAAGAAAAGAAATTGGCAGCGTCGCGAGCCACCACTTGAAGAAACTGTGCAGGCGATCCAACAATATCAACCTCGGATTGTCTTGCTTTCTGGGGGCGGTAATGATGTTGCCGGTCAGGAATTATCAGCTCTTTTAAATCACAAAAGTTCGGGACTCCCCATACTACGCAAATCCTATATTGACTTTTTATTCGATGACTACTTCAAGCGGGCGTATCAAACTATTATGCATCGCATTTGGGAAGTTGATGCTGATATCCAGATTGTGACGCATGGTTACGGCTACCCGATTCCCGATGGTCGGGCTGTGATTCGGGTTTTCAATTTTTCTTGGATCGGACCTTGGTTACGACCGCCCATGACGGAGAAAGGTTACACCGATCGCGCTGTTCAAACACAGATTATTAATCATCTAATTGACCGACTTAACGAGATGCTTCAAGAGATTGCCAATGCTGATTCACGAGTGCATCACTTAGATTTACGGGAAGCCATCAATGACGACGATTGGGCAAATGAATTGCACCTCAAAAATAGCGCTTATCGTCGAGTAGCAAAGCAGTTTCACGATTTGATTAGGGGCTTGTAATCGCCCAGGCGCCACGACCACGGTTGTCTCAAAAAATACTCTCTCACACGACTTGGAGTTGACAATGCTGAAATTTTTCCTGTGTTTGTTCCTCTCACTTGCTACGTTATTCACAGTCTGTCCTTACAATGCGTTGGCTGTTGATGCCATTAACGGTGGCGATATTATCTACTTTGTGCTTACGGATCGCTGGCGGGATGGCGATCCGAACAACAACCAAGCTGTCGATAAATCCCAGCCCAAGTTCTATCACGGTGGCGATTTTGAGGGCATTATTCAGTCGATTCCTTATCTGAAAGATTTAGGAGTGACAACGTTGTGGGTTACACCGGTTTATAAGCAAATTGGCAAAATTGGTCCCAATGAAGACCCCTCTTTTTCCTATCATGGCTACTGGTTTTCCAACCCCAATCGCGTCGATCGCCATCTCTACAGTGGTGATCTTTACCCAGAAGGGGATTTACGTTACTTTAAGGACTTTGTGAACAAAATGCATGCTGAAGGCATCAAGGTCATCTTAGATCTGGTCTTTAACCATACCGGTTATCATAATGATGCTTATGATGCAGAAGTCGCTGCCCATCCAAAAGAAACCATTCGCGATGATTGGTTTAATCGTGGCGGTAGCGGCGAAATTAAGGGGACGCTGGCTGGATTGCCTGATATCAATCATGATCTCGTTGATGTTCGAGATTTTTTTATTAAGAACACAGCCGCTTGGATCGATTGTGGGATTGATGGCATTCGACTCGATACCACCAAGCATCTCGAAGATGCCCTATGGCAAGACTTGAAAAAAACGATTTGGAGTAAATATCCGAATCTGATTTGGATTGGAGAAGTCCTCTTATTCGATGTTGGGACCTTAGCCTCCTATCAAAATGACGATGGACTTGATAGTGTCTTTGACTTCGCTTTTTACCAAACCATCAAGGATACGTTTATCTACAATGCCTCGATGGAAAAATTTGCAAAGAAAGGATTATTTCCCAATGAACCTGATGGCTTATTCGACTTGGATCGACTCTATCGCGACCCCAACTTACTGGCGACAGTAACCGATAACCATGACCTGAGTAGCCGAATCCTGACGGCGATTAAAGGGCAATATGGTGATACGGACAAAGCGCAAAAGGTAATGAAGCTGATGTTTGGCTTACAGTTCACTACGCGAGGAATTCCGAAAATTTATTACGGAACGGAAGTGGGGTTAGAAGGATATAGCGATCCTGATAATCGTAAGGATATGGATTTTAGCCGTCAGGGGAGCGATCTTTATAACTTTGTGAAGCGTCTGATTGCCATTCGTAAAGGGAGTGAAGCCCTCCAGTATGGAACCCTCACCACCCTCTATTCCGATCAGTTCGTTTATGCATTTCTGCGCCACTACGGAAATGAAGAAAAAATTGTCGTCATTAATAATGGGCTAGAGGAAATGCCGAGTCCCTTATCGATCGCGATCGCGACGAACACCAATCTTCCTTCGGCTGTGAAGGAAAGACTCAACAACAGCACTCTCACTGATGTGCTGACGGGTCAAACCTATTCTCTCACCGATTCATTTGCCATTGCGTTACCTGGAAAAGGGATGGCGATTCTGGAATAATGCATCAATCATCGCGATCGCGGTCAGAAAATACCTAATCACCGCATCCAATTGCGCCGGATGAGAAAATAACGCTTTCTCAATTCTCGCCACAAGGGATGAGTTTGGTAATACCAATCATCCCATTGTTGCACGGCTTTTGAGATTAATTCTGAGATACTGGGTGCAGGAAACGAGACAGTTGCCAGTTGTTTCATCTTGATCTTTTTCGCCATCGCGATCGCGATTAAACTGACTAAACTATCAGCATTCTTCCCTAAAATATGTCCCCCTAAAATTTCACCATTTTGATAGACAATTATTTTGAGTAATCCCGTTGTTTCTGACTGGACAATACTGAGAAGATTCGTCTTAAAATATTCTTCAATGACAACCACTTTTTCGCCAAAGGCTCGTTTAGCTTGTGCTTCTGTCATTCCCACTCTGGCTAAGGGCGGATGGGTTGACATCAAACAAGGAATGTCTTGATAGTTTACTGTATGGCGAGGAAAAAATAAAATATTTTTGAGTGCAATTTTTGCTTCGTATTGACCTAAATTCAGAAAAGAATAGCCACCAATAACACTGCCACAGGCATAAATTTTCGGATTGGTAGTTCGTAGCTTTTCATTGAGTATTAAACTGTGTTTTCTCGACTTGACATTAACTCCTTCTAAATTTAATCCTTCTAAGTAGGGTGCTGTTTCCGGAACAATAATTAATTGATCGGTTTTAATCGCATGTTTGCCCAATTGCAGCCATTTTTCTGTTTCAATCTCCTTGCAATCAGAAAGGGGGCTCGACTTTAAAAGATGGATACCATCTGCTTCAAGTTGGGCTTGTAATAAATAACTAATCGTTTGATCTTCTGTGGAAAAAAGTCGAGACTTTTTAATAGCTAATGTAATATTTTTCTTCAGTCTTGCGAGATTTTGAGCAAGAGTAACCGCAGACGGGCAATCACCAACGATGGTCAAATTTTGCGGTAAGTTGGCTAAGTCTTGCTTTTTTCTTAAATCACTGACCGTCAAATACCCCATTTGGGATAAATTAGGAAGGTCAGGAAACATGGGAATGGTTTCCGTCGCGATTAAATAACCACGGGCACGCAACATTTCCTGCTTCACGACAAAAGCTTGTTGGGGTAAGCGAGAAAATTCTCCTTTCCCCTCAATGACATCAACGCCTTGTGCCGCCAATTTCACTAGGGCGGTTTCTTCTTGAACTATCTCAATGACTTCTTGTGTCCATTGTCGATAGGTGGCGATTGGCAGTGTTTCTAAAGGCTGGATATTTCCCCAGGATTCAGCAATTTGCGTTAACTGCCCGAGGGTAAAATGATAAAGCCAGTTCGCTTCTGCACAGAAGGAAATTTCTTGTGTCACAAGGGCAACTCGCGCTTCCCACAAAACCGCCATCAGCGCGGCATATCTCCCCACTGGCGTATTGCCAATAACAATTACATCGTATTTCATTATTTGTTAGTCATTGGTCATTAGTCATTAATCATTAATCATTAGTCATTAGTCATTAGTCATTAGTCATTAGTCATTAGTCACTGCTAAAAGAGCTTGTTGCAGTTTCTGATTTTCTTCGGGGTGACGAATCGCGATGCGGAAATAGCCCTCGCCCAATTCGGGAAAACTGAGACAGTCACGGATCAGAATTTGAGAGTGTTTCAACAGTTCGGCTTGCAATTGAGAGGCACGGAGATCGGTGGCGACAAGAAAGAAGTTTGCTGCAGTCGGAAGCGGGGATAAGCCCGGAATGCTTTTTAAAGCTTGATAAAAGCGCGATCGCGCTGTGGCTAGCCATTGCCATGTTTTTTCTTGAAAAGCCGTATCTTGAATAACCGCGATCGCTGCCTCCTCGGCTAAGCTGTTTACAGACCAAGGATCGCGCCATTGCTGCCACTGTTGTAATCGTTGCGGATGAGTAAGCGCATAACCGATGCGAAGTCCAGGCAGGCTATAAAATTTTGTCAGCGATCGCAGCACAACCAAATTGGGATAGTGTTCTACATCTGCGAGCAAACTTTCTTGGTCATCGGGCGGTAAAAAATCCATAAATGCTTCATCGACCACAACTAAAGCAAACTGTTCTAAATAAGGCAAAATCTCCCTCCGAGAGAACAGTTGACCGGTGGGGTTATGGGGGTTATTTAATAACAGCCCACAATTTTTTATCGCTGGTGGCTCGAAAATCAATGGTTGCTTCTGCATCGGGTTTTGCAGCATTCCCTCTACCTCAAGAGGACAGGGCGTAATTTTTGCCCCAAACGCCTCTAAAGCGCGAGTATAGTCCCGAAAACCAGGTTTCAGCACATAAACTGTCTCTAATCCTGCTAATTCGCGCCCAACCCAAGTCAGTAATTCTGCTGCCCCATTTCCTGGTAAGATCCACTCGGGTGCTAAATGATGCCATTTCCCCAATGTTTCTCGCAGTTGGACATAATTGGGGTCAGGATAGTGTTTTAAGCGATGAAGCCCCCGTTGGATCGCACTGATCGCACTATCAGGGGGACCCAGGGGGTTAATGCTAGCGGAAAAATCCAATATCACAGAGGGGGAACATCCCGCGATTTGGGCTGCCCAGTTTAAGTTCCCTCCGTGTATTGGTCGTGTCATAACAGTTTAACTCGATTAGGGGTGATTACTTTTTATCCTCAGGCGCAACCCGTTCCTTAAATAATTTCCCAGCAGAAAAAGCAGGGACGGAGGTTGCAGGAATTTCCATTTTATCCCCTGTTTTGGGATTGCGACCTTCCCGGGCTTTCCGTTCCCGACGTTCAAAAGAACCAAAACCAACCAAGGTTACTTTTTCCCCTTCCGATACCGCTTCCATAATGGTTTCTAGGGCAGCAGTCAGGACAGCGTCGGCTTGTTTTTTCGTTACAGTTGCGCGATCGGCAATTTTATCGACTAAATCACCTTTATTCATGGTTAATCTCCTAATTTGAGGTTGTTTCTCTACGATAACGGCAGATTGCTTGCGCTTAACAAGTTTTCTTTGCATTTACTAACATACACGTTTAGCAAGGCAATGAATAAAAGCCTAGGATACATATATGTTCTATGTTTCACTGCATCATTCTAAACTCTGATTGCCCATTGTGGATCGTCAAAACCATTAAATTAAGTACATTTCGGGATTTTTTTACGTTTTGAAACTTAAAATCGTGATTTGTATTACTAAAAAAATGAAAATTCCATGCGAGTGCTTAACAATTTCGCGACAAACGATTAACAATTCCTATCTTTTGCCATCATGTTTGGCTAAGCATAATGAATCATAAGTCCTCAAACCTTGAGGAAACCTTAAAAATTACTCAACCTCTAAATTAAGTTCCCCGAATGACTGTTCTTTTACCTGCTGTTGTCCCGGTGGCGCTGATTATTTTGATCGGCGCGATCGCGCAACGCTATCTCTCCCTTGACCGCACTACCCTTTCTCAACTCGCCCTCTATATTCTGATTCCAGCTTTGGTGGGAGATAAATTATATCGCACCACTGTCTCTCCCCAGGGAGCAATGGGATTAGTCACTGGTTTCGTCATCACTTCTGCTTTATTGTATTTGATCGTGTTAGGAATCAATTATTCGGTAAAGCCACCCGCAACAGTGGGAAAAAGCCTCCTTGCTACGACAATTTTTGGCAATGTGGGCAATCTAGGACTCCCCTTGAATAGTTTTGCTTTTGGCGATGGTGGATTAGAACGAGCAATTATTTGCTTGATTACCTCAGCAATTCTTTTATTCGGCGTTGCCCCTGCTGTCATTAAAGGCGGAGGCTGGCGCTATGGTATCAGCATGACCTTCAAATTACCCTTATTCTGGGCGATGATTGCCGGGATTACGTTTCATCTCCTGCAAGTGGAATTTCCCTATCGTTTAGATGTGGGCATTGAACAGTTAGGACGAGCGTCCATTCCCATTGCTTTACTCATTTTAGGGATGCAATTAGCGAGTACTCGTTTTGCCCTGGGAAAATATGAACTGTTGGCATCGGGGTTACGATTATTAGTTGCTCCCGCGATCGCGCTTGGCGTCGGATTATCATTATCATTAACCGGACTTGATCTCAAAGTGTTAGTTCTACAAACAGCCATGCCGGCGGCAGTGAATACCGTCTTGATGGTCGGGGAATTTGGGGGCGAAGCGGATCGCACCGCCCGGACAGTGGTCGTTTCTACCTTGTTGAGTTTTATCAGTTTACCCCTAATTTTGGGGATTCTGACCGAACTGGTAGGCTAGCCAGTTGGATAGTGGTCGCCGGTCAAAAACCCCACTGTTTCCAAAGCATCATCGGTCATGTTTTCTGAATCAGTTGTCGGCTGCTTAAAATGTCCTTGTCACTTAATTGTTTAATGGCGGAGATAGGAACCGTTATGACTTTCAGTGATTCGCCAATAGCGTTAAATACTTCTAAAACACAGCCCATTTCACCTCCTGTGGGGTGAGGAACAAAATCGATCAGTGTAGCAATATCTCCTTGTTGGAGTTGGTATTCAGGAAAGTTACGGGTTAGTGCAACTTCTTGATAGAGTTCTAAATCCATGATTCTATCCTCGATAAGGTTTTAGGGTTATAAAGTAAAACTTATTGTCAATTTTGCGTTTTTGCCAAACTGTAATAACAGGTAACTTTCGATTGTTGATTCCTTTTAGTTCGCCAATGACTTGCTAATATGTTCCATATTCGTCGATCACATCAATTCGCCTCTGTCAAAATAACTTGAATGCCCTCATTGTGATGTCTCGCTGTCTTATCACTTTGCCCGTCGTTATCGCTGGCAAATCTTGTTAAAGTTTCCCCCTGAAACGTTCGTTAAGTGAATATTATTTAGATGAGTTAGAAGCATTATGGCAACAAGCCAAAAAACAGCTATAGTAAAAGTACCTTTCTTTGTGTTTACCTAACGCACACATCAGGACTTCATATCAATATCATGGCTAAGCGATCGCTGCAAGCGTCTCCCGCTGGCATTCAACAGGCGAAACGTGCCTTTGCTCTTATCGGGTGGACTCAAGACAATTTAGCCGCAGAAGTTAATCTCAAAACCCGTCAACCAATCTGGCGATTTTTTACCGGAAAACCCGTAGATCGGCAGGTTTTTATGGAAATTTGTCATGTTTTAGATTTAGATTGGCGAGAGATTGCGCTCAATCCACCAACAGAATTTCCTGAAGTCGATAATCCCCCTCCCCCCTTAGATATTGATCAACTGGTTCAACAAGCGCGATCGCAGCACCGAGATACCATTCAACATCGCTGTGGCATTCTCCAACTCCTCGACATCAACTATCCGGTGCGAATTGATGATATTTATGTCGATGTCAATATTTTAGAAACGGTACAAAATCAACAATCATTTGAACTCACAGCGCTCAATAACTTAGAGCCCACAGAATTTGATCGCGTTGGATTAGGCTTAGTGGAACAAACCCAAATCCCGGGAATGCAAGCCGTCGAAATCCACTCCAAATTGAGAGTCTTAGGAAGACCGGGAGTCGGGAAAACCACATTTTTACAACATTTAGCCATTCAGTGTAATCAAGGGAACTTTGCTGCCGAACAAGTGCCAGTGTATATCACCTTGAGAGAGTTTGCAGAATTTGCCAAACGTCAAGGGGACTTTAGCCTCTTCAACTATATCCGCAAAACCTTTGCTACCTCTGGCATTTCCAATCCATCTGTTTTAGAAACGCTGCTCACCCAAGGGCGAGTATTGATCTTAATGGATGGGATGGACGAAGTCAGAAGCCAAGACATCACCCCCATTATTCAAGAAATTCGAGCTTTCTCCGATAAATATCATCGCAATCGCTTTGTCGCCTCCTGTCGAACCGCCGCCCAAAAGTTCTGCCTCCGTGGTTTTACAGATGTGGAAATTGCCCCCTTTACGGAAGAACAAATTACCACTTTTGCCCACAAATGGTTTACCCTACTCAGCAGAACCGCAACTCCCTCCGGAAAAGCCCAAGCCGCTCAATTTATTCAAAAACTCGAATCACCAGAAAACTGGAAATTCCGTCAACTCGTCGAAACCCCACTTTTTCTACATCTTGCTTGTTGGGTATTTCACGGAGAAGGGAAACTTCCCAGTAAGCAGACCACCTTTTATAAACAGGGGTTAGATCTCCTACTGGGAAAATGGGATGAAACCAAAGGCGTGGAACGGGATAACGCCTATCGAGAGTTTCGATTACCGCAAAAAATGAAACTACTGAGTCAACTGGCAGCGATTACGTTTGAAAAAGGACAATATTTTTTCGAGCAACGCACCATTGAACAATACATTGAAGATTACTTACAAAATCTGCCAGATACAAACCTCGACTCAGAAGAATTACAACTGGAAAGTGAGGCAATTCTAAAGTCCATTGAGGCTCAACATGGACTCCTTATCGAACGAGCGCGAGGCATTTTTTCCTTTTCTTACCTCGTATTTCAAGAATATTTGACAGCCCGAAAAATTGTCGCTACTCATAATCTTCGATCATTAGAAAACGCCTTAGGAGAATTAGCTCAACATATTACTGATCCCCACTGGCATGAAATTTTCCTGCTGACAGCGTCGATGTTGCGCAGTGCTGATTCTCTTGTCCAGTTAATGAAACAAGAAATTGATGCCCTTGTTGCTGACGATCCCTATTTGCAAAAATTCTTAGAGTGGGCGAACCAAAAATCTCAAACGATTTCCACTGAACCCAAAATAGCCACCAACCGAGCCTTTTACCTGACTCTGGCACAAAACTCTCACATAGCCGATCATTTTGCCTTAGCTAGTACCTTGGATCAAGGAATCTTCTTAGATGCTGCTTTAGAAAACTTTCTGACTGAATTTGCCCTGGATCAAAATCAGAGTTTTGCCCATATCCAAGCCTGTCGAGAAGCCCTTAGCAATATCTTAGTGATGGTTCGAGATAATAGCTTTTATAAAGCCTTGCAACAACTAAAAAATGAACTACCCACCTCCAATTACAGCGAAAAAGCAATACAAACTTGGTGGCAACAGAATCACTCTAACTGGAAGGAGCGGTTGCAGGCTACAATTACTGATGAGCGCAATATCCACCATCCTTGGGAGTTTAATGCTGAACAACAAATAATCTTAAAATGCTATTACGATGCCAATCAGTTATTAGTGGATTGTTTGAATAGTAACGCCGAGATTACAAGCACCATTCGCCAAGAAATTGAAGCGACATTACTGATGCCCCAAAAAGAACTCGAAGACCGAGAATGGCAGGGCAATAATTAATTATAACTACGTATATTTTAAATGGGTTGAAATCATATCAACCAATTCACTCAGAAAATCGAACCTCTACCTGTCATCGTTAGATTTAGATATCGGAGAATCAACTCCAGTATCTAATTTGAAAGTTACTAAGGAGCCTAATGATATGGGTTTACAAGATAAAGCGAAAGCAGCAGTCAAAAAAGTCCAAGGTAAGGTTCAAGAAGCAGCAGGCGATGTGACTGACAATCATGAAGCTCAGGCTAAAGGAAAAGCCAAACAAACAGAGGCAGAAATGAGTGAATCTGTTGAAGATGTCAAAGATAAAACCAAAGACGCTATTGACTAGTCAATTAGATGCTCTGTTAGTGATTAAAGAGAGCATAAAACGTTCTTCCTATCGCGAAATAGCAACATTTATAACATCAGGCTAGCATTCTTCCTAGGTTTCTAGCTAGATCACTATTCTGAGCTAGAAGCCTAGTTATCAATAAAATCACGCTTTCTTTCCTTCGCGATTACAACAATCTAAGAAATAATCAGCATTCAACTTAATTTAAAGGACTTTGACTATGAATATTATTGCTTGGATTATTTTAGGACTATTAGCCGGCGCGATCGCGAAAGCAATTGTCCCCGGTCATCAAGGAGGAGGTTGGATAGCAACCATGTTATTAGGGGTTATTGGAGCTTTTATTGGTGGAACGTTGCACACATTAATACAAACTGGATCTCTCATATTAATTGCACCACAATTAAGCATTTTTGGGTTAATTCTGGCTGTAATTGGGGCAATTATTGCAATTTTTCTTTATGGACTGGTATCCCGCAAAGGGACTTAAGGGATTTAAATGATCCATATTCGCTATGGCAAAGCAAAAGGCAAACGTAAAAACACGGGAATCAAGTCATTAACATTATGTTAAAAACTGTGACCATCAGTAGATTATCCATGCAGCCAATCAATATGGGACTGATCAATGAGGAATGTCAAGACATGATTGATCTAATTAACCAGAGTTTAATGATTACTTACAGTTATCTAGTGTTGGTTAAAACCCGAAGATATCACCGGGAGATGGTGGGGAAACAATTACAATTTATGTCCCTTTACAAATCTTGGAAAGAGCATTGTCACGCCCTAATTGTCGAAATTGATGAAGTTGAGGAGCAGATTATCTTATTAGGGAGCAATCCCAAAGGAATCATGGAAGGAATTGCCAGAATTGCTTCATTTAAACAACAAGCAGAGAGAATTCCTGTTGCCATCGCTATTATCTCTCAACTCCTAAAAGATCATGAAGAGATCGTAGGTAAGTTATGCCAATATTATGATTACTATAATAATCAAACTCAGAATTACAAAACAGCTGAATTTTTAGACCAATTAATGAGGCAGCATCAAAAGATTGCTGGAATGCTACATTACTTTCTAAAAGGAGCCTCCGTTGCATCCAATCGTCTCCAGTCAGAGGGTCTTCGGAAAATAGGTTTATAAACCTGCTCATCAATTTTCTAATTTATTAGTTGCTAATTGCGCGATCACGATGTTTTCTTGTGCTCGCTATGGTCTTGGCGAATTAGAATTTGTTTGCATCTTAGCTTATTGAATATTTTTCACGTTTTGCGATGTCATTTTAATCTAATCCCTTAGAGACAGTGAGAATAGGTTTTTAAACTCTAAGATAGAAGAAGAGATCATTCAGTATTATCACTTAATCCATAAAAGTTGGATTCATCTCAGGCGTCAAAAATTTACACCTAAATAGCTAGACTGTAATCCCTTCGTTTCAGGAAATTAATCATAATGAAGATTGCTCAACTTGCGCCGTTATGGGAAAAAGTGCCTCCGATTACTTATGGAGGAACTGAATTAGTGGTTAGTTTACTAACAAATGAATTGGTGCGACGGGGTCATGAGGTCACACTTTTTGCTGCCGGAGATTCCGAAACCCTCGCCAAACTTGATCCTTGCTGTGACCAATCTCTACGCAACTCAGACGTTCCTAGTTCGCAGTATAATCTCTATGAGCAAATGCAACTGAGCAAAGTTTTTACTCAAGCCCAGGACTTTGATCTCCTTCATTCTCATCTCGGTTACATGAGCTTTCCCTACGCGAATTTAAGTAAAACCCCAGTGGTGCATACGCTACATGGCATTATTCCGACATGGATGGAACCCATTTTTCAACAGCATGGGCAGCAAAATTTTGTTAGTATTTCCAATTCGCAACGCCGACCCGAATTAGGTTTAAATTATGTGGGAACGGCGTATAACGCGATCGCGCCGCAAGGATTTGAATTTTATCCTCAACCCAATGATCCCCCTTACCTTGCCTTTCTCGGCAGACTTTCCCCGGAAAAAGGCCCCTATCTCGCCATCGAAATTGCCAAACAAACCGGATATCAATTGAAAATCGCCGGCAAAATTGATGTTGTGGATCAAACCTTCTTTGAACAAGAAATTGCCCCTCATCTTGACGGTGAACAAATTCAGTTTCTGGGAGAAGCCAATCACGAACAGAAAAATGTCCTCATGGGAGGCGCGATCGCGACACTTTTTCCGATTCAGTGGCGAGAACCCTTTGGATTAGTCATGATTGAATCTCTTGCGTGTGGAACGCCGGTCATTGCCATGGCAATGGGATCAGCACCAGAAGTCATTACCCATGGTGTCACTGGGTTTCTCTGTCATAGTGTTGCTGAGTGTGTTATTGCTGTTTCACAGTTAAACCAAATCTCTCGTTACGCCTGTCGTGCCAGAGTTGAAGAAAAGTATAACTTCAAGCGCATGACCGATGACTACGAAGCCATTTATCAAACGATTCTGCAAAAGAAACAACAAGGGAATGGTCGCTTGCAAATCCCCGCAATTGCCATGAATGCCACCAAATAGGAGAAAAAATGTCCCCAGAAATCCTTCCCCTTCATCTCATCGAATCTCATGGTAGAACCTTTGCTGAAGCCGAACAAATACCCCTCCCCGAATGGCAATGTAGTCAAACTGAACGCCTCCAACCCACCCTCACCCTAAAAGCAGACGACATTTTCTTAATTACCGACACCGTTGGCAATATTACCTGTCAAAATGAGCAAGTGGATGTCAGCTTAGGACTCTTTTGCAAAGATACTCGCTTTCTCAACCGTCTAGAATTTCAAATTGAAGGACATCCCCCCATTCTCCTCAGTAGTACCGCGCAGGAAGGGTTTGCTCTCTCTGTACTTTGTACCAATCCTTACTTACCGAATCACTTAAAAGCAGAAACGATTGGGATCAAGCGCGATCTCATGTTACAGGGAGGACTTTTTGAAGAAATTACCCTGACCAATTACAACACTGAAACGGTTCAGTTTCAAATGAGCCTCAGTTTTAACGCTGATTTTGCCGACCTATTTGAAATCCGAGGACGGGTGCGCCCCCAAGTGGGACAGTTAATGCGACAAGTCATTCCAGAACAAGTAAATAGTGATAATATCCAATTCTTAGTTGAGAAAACAGGAGAATTCATCTTAGCGTATCGAGGCTTAGACCAAGTTTTAATGGAATCACGGATTCAATTCTCTCATCAGCCTCCGAATCGTTTCCAAGGCTACACAGCAATTTGGGATTTGACATTGAAGGCTCACGAAACACAGAAAATTGGTTATCGGTTACAACCTATGCTTGATAATCAATCTGCTTCTGTTGTTAGCGCACCGATGACCTTACAGCAAGCTCATGGTTCAGCCGTCAATGAACAAGCGCAATGGCATCAGGATATTACTCAAATTCGGACGGATAATCGAGCCTTAAACCAAATTATTGAACGTGCCGAAAATGACATTTATTTGTTGGGTCAAACCTTTGGCGAGGGAAAAATTCTATCTGCTGGAATTCCTTGGTTTGCCACTTTATTCGGTCGTGACTCCCTTATTGCGGCTTGGCAAACCCTTATTTTAGCCCCCCAAATTGCTCGGCAAACCTTGCTGACACTTGCAGAATATCAAGGAAAAGTTGATAATCAGTGGCAAGAAGAAGCACCCGGGAAAATCCTCCATGAACTGCGCTTAGGAGAAATGGCGCGTTGTGGAGAAGTGCCTCATACTCCCTATTATGGGACGGTGGATTCCACCCCCTTATGGTTAATTCTCTATTGCGAGTATTATGCTTGGACGAATGATGAATGGTTGCTTAACGAGTTGTGGGACAATGCTTTAGCGGCAATGGCTTGGATTGACCGTTTTTGCGAAGAAAATGGCTATTTGTATTACCATTGCGAATCTGCGGGCGGATTACAAAATCAAGGTTGGAAAGATTCAGGGGATTGCATGGTTGATAAAGAAGGCAATTTGGCAACTGGTAGTATTGCCCTCTGTGAAGTTCAAGGTTATATTTATGCGGCAAAAATGCGCCTTAGCCAACTCGCACCCCTAAAACAACGCCATGATCTCGCAGAACGATGGTATAAGGAGGCACAAGCGCTTAAAGCAAGATTTAACTCAGACTTTTGGCTTCCCGAACAAGGGTATTACGCCCTCGCCCTTGATGAAAATAAGAAACCCCTTGATAGTATTACTTCTAACCCTGGTCACTGTCTGGGATTAGGGATTTTCGATTTGGACAAAGCCCGTAGTGTTGCTGAACGATTACAAGCTCCAGATTTGTTTAGTGGTTGGGGGATTCGTACTCTGAGCAGTCTTTCTCCTGCCTATAATCCCATGGGCTATCATTTAGGCGCAGTTTGGCCCCATGATAATGGTCTCATTGTCACAGGATTACGATCTTTAGGCTTTGTGGAACAGGCTTTAGAAATTAGTCAAGCTATTATTGATATGTGTAGCGAGCAACCCTACCAGCGTCCCCCAGAATTATTTTGTGGGTACAAACGCACGCCCAACCGTTCTCCAGTGCGCTATCCTGTAGCTTGTTCTCCTCAAGCTTGGGCAACCGGAGCTATTTTCCAACTCCTGCAGTCGATGGTGAACCTAAAACCCAATGCCTCTGGCAATTGTTTACGGATTGTTCACCCCACCTTACCGGAATCTATCCAATCCTTATGTCTCAATAATCTGAAAGTGGGTGGTACTGTATTAGATTTAGAATTTGAACGATCAAATGGGGCAACTGCTTGTCGGGTGGTGCGGAAACGAGGAAATTTGAAAGTGGTCATTGAGGCTTAATTTAACGGAGATATATTTGGCGTTGCTGAATTAGAGTATGATATGGTAAGCGCGATCCCCGAAAGAGGGTGGCTTCGCCACATCGCGAACTTAAAACAGCAACCATAGGTCAAGTCTTATGCAGTAGTGCCTGTTCCTCCCAGATGCGATTTCGAGGAACTGGCGCGATGTTCCCTGCGGGAACCGGCTAAGCCATTGCGCAGATTAAATTTGATCATACCTTGATTCAGCAACGCCCGGTCAAGATACTAATTCACTTTCTGAGGTACTAGGTTGAGTAGTTCTTTTGGTGATGCCAGTAAATCAACCGCTACGAAGAAAATATTGTCTTGAGGATCGAGTAAAAACCGCCAGGCGATATTCATACCAACACTAGAACCAAACTAAGGCGTTTGGACTTTGCCTGTAAGTTTAATAGAGGTATAGCCCTCGTCCATTGACTCAATTCTGCCTCGCTCTGGTATCAATTTGAGTCCCTGGCATTCTTCCCCCATATAGGTGAGAATGGCTTGGCGACCAATAATTGGTTTTTGGAAGGGCGGTTGCAAAGCACCATTAGGAGCAAAATTGTTAGGCTCATCCATCGGCATCGAAATAGAACCCATGATATGAGTAATATTGAAGAGTACTCTGGGTCTGACATCAATGATAGTTAGGGCTGGTTCACCCCAATCAAGGCGCTGCTTCAGGGAACTAACACTGGACTGATTCTGAATTGGTTCGGGAAGAGGAATAAGATTAGAAAATACAGCCATGAGAAACCTTTGGTAATGTTTTGACTAAACCCTCAATGCAAGCATTGAAGGTTTTGACAGTTTGTAATTATCGATCGCATTCTTGATTGATGGAGACAGGATTAATAGCTCTTAAGTACGGTAATGCCTTTTGTCGAATTTATTTAGAGACTATGCCTGAATCTAGATTCCATTCATGCAGCAGAAAATGCTGATACATTTTTTCCTTAATCATCATTTGCCGATATAGATCGATTAATAATTCTTGAGCATGTTCGTGAGACAAATGCTGTACTTGAGCGGCAAATTTTTTGAGTTGAAATTCCTGTTCTAAAGATAATTGGGTTGGTTGATTCATTACTACTCTTGATGCCAAAACTAGGGCGAAAATGGTGGGATCGATTCTCGCTAGGTATTTAGGACTAAGATAAGAATTGAAATACCTAGCTTTGCTTATGTCTAGCTGACAGCAAATGAAATCAGTAAGCCAACAGTAATAAGTAGTGTAGCCCCAGCTCCCCAAAAGAAATAACGTTTTTGTTGTTCTGGGGATGGATAGTCTGCTTCAGATACATCGGGTTCAGTTGCGTAGTTATTGATGATACCTTCGTCATCAATAGTGTATCCACCTTTCAAAGACTTATTCAGGCATTGATTAATTTCTTCTTGTGTATTTGCTTGTATCTCAGCAGGGATTAATTCACTTCCATCACTAATATGATGCGCTATTACCTTATCTTTTTTAAGGGTGATGGTACTCGGAATATTTTGTTTTTTCATAATATAAGTATAACATTTTAAAAAAAACTTGCTTGAAATAATATCTTATGGTATTAAAAGATACAAATGAACACATCTTCTATCGCTTCGTTTTCTTGAATTATTGTTTGGATTGCTATCTTCAGTTGTTCCCAATTCTCTAGTCTAAACCCAGCCTGATTCAAATATTGGGACTTGTCATTTCTTTGCTTGAAAATTAGCAGATACTTGGTGGAGGGTAAGAATAGTGAGAGAATTTGGTGGCGAAGCTGATCGCGCTGCCCGGACTGTGGTCGTTTCTACCTTGTTGAGTTTTATCAGTTTACCCCTAATTTTGTGGATTCTGACCGAACTGGTGGGTTAGCCAATGGGGATAAGCTGCTGCGTCTTCTTTCGTGAAGGTTTCTGGGCAGTTTTGACCCACTTCCCACACAATTTGATACAAACTATCTTGGTCTCCAGTACTTTCTAAACCAAGGGTCCACCAGTTTTGCTCTTGGACGCGCAGTTGGGTTAATTCCAGATTACAAAATGCTTCCGGTGATAACACAAATTGACGTTGTAATCGCGCCTTTTCCACTGCCACCCAAGTCGGATCTTGCGGTAAAAAGTCTTGCATCCTCTCGGCTTCACACAGCCATTTCACCCACTGTTCCACAATGCCCTCTCCTTGTTGCCCTAAAGCAAGCGGAGGAAATTGTTGTTCTCGCCACTTCACTTCTAACCGTCCTTGGCGAAACTTGATATTCAAATAATCACAGGGCGCGATCAGTTGTAGATACCAATCGGTACGGGGGTCTGCTTCCTCTAATCGTTTCCCAGGGCAATCTTGATTAAACCAGCGACTCATTGAAAGTGGAATTTCTCCCTGCTTAAACCAACGCATTTCTAGTGTTCTTAACACCGTGACCTCCTCAAATTCATTCAATATTAAGGAATGATAACGATTCAGCTTCATCGGTTGCCTGAATTGCCCCCAAATCTGCTATTCTATATCTCATGCCTCTTATTGAACTTAATTTGCAATAATTAGCCGGAGTAAAAACGTTCCTCATGTCACAAAAAGCCCTTTGGATCAGTGTTAGTCCTACCCTAAAGCGATTTCACCGTCCCTTACAAACTTACCTTTCTCGTCAAGTTACCATTGAAGAATGGGCCTATCAGCAAGCAGAAGATGAACCTTGTAGCTTAGATATTCCCCTCACTTTATTGCATGATTATCTCAAATATGCCAATCATCCAGTCCATCTCCTCGGACACAGTACCGGCGGCGTCGTCGCCTTTCTCTATGCGCTGCGATATCCAGAACGGGTGCAATCGCTAACCCTGTTGGGCGTTGGGGTCAATCCTTTAATTGACTGGCACGCCCATTATTATACGTATCGTCAACTTTTATCTGCGTGTAGTCAGGAAATTGTCTTAGCGCAAATGGTACGAGCTTTATTTGGAGGGCAAGATCAAAAGCGCACCAAAGGATTTGTCAAACTCTTAGCCGGAGACTTACAAGCCACGCCTTCTCCCCACTCTCTGATGCAACGAAGTCGCCTCCAAGCCCAAACCATTACTTCTCCTTTATTCGTTTGTGGCAGTCAAGATGACGTTATTGTTGATCCCAATGCCCTCAACGGTTGGAAAAATTACTTTAAACCCACTGATCGCAATTGGGAATGTCGCACTGGACATCACTTCTTTCATTATTATCATCCCCAGCTAGTGGGAGATGCTATTCTCGATTTCTGGCAAAGTGTGGCATCAAACAGCAGCGCGATCGAGCAAACAGCGAAAATTGATTAAAGGTGAAACGAGGACGAATCTTTGACAAGTGATCTGGGAGTCACTAATAATAAAGTGGTGATTAAAGCTGGTGTGCGCTCTCTACGGGTCGATTTTCGACCTCAAAGCGAAACTCACGGCTAAAAGCAATCTTGCTGTTAATGAACTCAAACATGAAAATTGCCACCTGGAATGTCAACTCAATTCGCACTCGCAAAGACCAAGTTTTGAACTGGTTAAAACAACATGAAGTGGATGTTCTTTGTTTACAAGAAACGAAAGTCGTTGATGAAGATTTTCCAAGAACACCCTTTGAAGAATTGGGTTATTCAGTATACGTTTCTGGGCAAAAATCCTATAACGGTGTGGCAATCTTTAGCAAGCAACCTTTAGACTCTCCTGCGGCAGGTTTTAGCCCCATTTTGGGGGAAGATATTGCTGACCCTTACGATGAACAAAAACGCGTAATTAGTGGCATCATTAATGGGATTCGGATTGTTAATCTTTATATTCCTAACGGTAGCAGTGTGGGTAGTGAAAAATATGAGTATAAACTGGCTTGGTTTGAAATTTTAAAGCAATATCTTCAGCAGCTGGTCACAGAAACAGAAGTTTGTCTCTGCGGTGACTTTAATGTTGCGCCTGAGGACCGAGATATTTATGATCCCAAAGGAAAGGACAATCATATTATGTCTTCTCCTCCAGAACGAAAAGCACTGGAAATGATCAAGTCATTAGGTTTCCAAGATGCATTTCGCAAATTTAATCTTGAAGGTGGACATTATAGTTGGTGGGATTATCGCACCCGTGGCTTCTCTAGAAACCGAGGCTGGCGGATTGATCATCATTTTTTAACCCCAGGACTGTATCAAAAAGCAGCCAATTGTTGGATTGACATTGTTCCTCGTCAACAAGAAAAACCCAGTGATCATACACCCGTGATTCTTGAATTGTGATCGAAGATGATTATGTGGTCTGACAAATCCGATTCGGGAAATTGAGGAACTTTGGAGTCGCGCTGAGGTCAGTTAGGAAACAATAATCGTGCCCATCGCCACAATTGAAGCAATTGATTTCTAACTCACTGCTTTATCATTTAAAGTCAAATACCAATCATCATCAATCTAAGTCAAATCTTGATCGAGATGAATGGTACGAGATAAATAGTTGAGATGGGCTACCTCAAAAGGAGACGATCATGCAACTGAATCACTATACGACTGGTTCCTACACGCCTGGTGCTCCCTATTGGAAGCAACTTCTATGGTATTTTTTGGGAAGCCCGCTGCTCGAAAGTTACTGGATCCCTTTCTCTGCATTGAAAGTCCGTTTATTAATCGCATTTGGTGCAAAAGTTGGTTCCCAGGTCCGAATTAAGCCCGGTGTTCGGATTAAATTTCCTTGGCGACTCACCCTTGGTGATTATGTTTGGTTGGGTGAAAAGGCTTGGTTAGATAATCTTGCTCCGATTATCATTGAAAATCATGTTTGCGTTTCTCAAGGCGTCTATTTGTGTACCGGTAATCACGACTGGAGTGACCCTAACTTTTCATTAATTACCGCTGCCATTACTCTGGAAGAAGGGAGTTGGATCGCTGCTGGGGCAATCATTGGACCAAATGTCACGGTTGGTCGGGGAGCAGTGTTGGGATTAGGGAGTGTCACGGGAAAATCCCTTGCACCCATGACGATTTATGCCGGGAATCCAGCGCAACCGATTAAACAACGGTTCAGTCAAAATAGTACGAAACCAGAAAGAGCAAAATCGTTATGAATCAGTTAGGCAATAGTGTAACTCTTTTTCTGAGCTTAATTGTTGAAGCCTTTCCTTTTTTATTAATGGGGGTGATTCTATCTAGTCTTTTACTCCTCTTTATTGATGAAGCTAAACTGATTCATGTTCTGCCTAAAAATCCAGTTTTAGGAGCTTTAATGGGAAGCTTAGTGGGATTTCTTTTTCCCGTTTGTGAATGTGGAAACGTTCCCGTTGCCAGACGTTTACTCTTAGAGCGAGTACCGATTTCTGTGGCCATTGGCTTTTTATTAGCTGCGCCTACTATTAATCCGATTGTGATTTGGTCAACTTGGATTGCTTTTCGCGATC
>JAAANX010000183.1 GCA_009909085.1 Cyanobacteria bacterium GSL.Bin1
AGCACTGCAAGAAATTTTGCAAGGTAAGGTACAAACTATTAATGAAATAAGCCAGCAACTCCTAAAGGTTTCGGATTCGCTCAGTAGAAAATCATTGGAGACCATACAAAAGCAAAAGAAGGAGGAAGAATCTCGGCTGAGAACAAAGAAGAGCTTCTCGGAACAATATCAGAATGTGAGCCAAAAAATAAATGCTCAAGAAAAAAAGTTAGATGCATTGAGGAAAAGCCCAAAAGAATCTAAATCAACACTACAAGCTGCTAAAAATCAGTTAGAAATACTTCATAAAAAACTTATAAGAATACTCCAACGGGAACGAGAGTATCTTTCTATTCCAATGAACGACGTCTCCTCAACATATATTGAGCTAGCTAGCAAGGCTAGAGCACTCTCAAATCGATGGCTGCAAATTTTAGTAGAGGCTGAGAGCACAGTTTTAAACAATATTCTTACCCAATCTTTGCAGGAAACCCAAGCAGAGCAAAGCCGGTTAGGAAAGCGCAAAGTAGAAGCTGCCAGTGAACACGTGCTCCGTGGTGAAGATAAAGATGCTCTAGCTCTTTATAAACAGGCATCTGCACATTTTCAGACGGCACATAATAGAAAAGATCAGGGTCTTACTTTGTGGGGCCAAGCTCAAGTCTTTGCCAATCTAGGTCAACTTAACGCTGCCAAAGAAGCTTTTTCTGACGCTCAAGATTGCTTTCAAGAATGCGGAGCAGGAAAATTGGAGTGCGAACTCATCTACGACTGGGGAAATCTTTACGTAGAAGAAACTGATTTTAATCAGGCTCGGAAGCTTTACGATCAGGGAATTCGCTTGGCTCAAGCTGAAGGCGATGAAATGCTCCAGGCAGAAGGTTACAGCAAAATTGGGTATACATGGGCACAACAAGGACATTTTGAGCAAGCGATTGAAAACTACCAGAAAGCTATCAAAGCAGCTAGATTAGCAGGCGATGTCCGGCAGCAGCTAATGACTTGGATCGACCTAGCCCGCTTACACTATTCGCTAAACATTCCACAGGAAATGCTTCGTTGCTGTCAGGAGGCTCTAAGCTTAGTTGGCGATACGACGTATCCGGAAGACCAGGCGGCAGTGCTAGTACAAGCGACTAGGGCATACAAAGCCCTTGGAGATCGAGAAAACGCCCTAAAGAACTGGGAAAAGGCGATGGCACTAGCTCAGGAAGCAGGTTACCCACAGTTACTCGAAATGGTGAATTTGTTCAAGCCAGAGGGCAAGCATTCATGAAATCCCGTTTCCAAGCCTTGAAACTGATTCGGCAAGTAGGGATTGAACTGCTTACCGCTGAACAAGCTCTGGAAAACCAGCAAGAACCTGAGGTGGAGTCACTGACCAGAGCTGAAAAAAAGCGTCCGAAGCTTTACGCCTTTGTCGTCAGCATAAGATTTCTGAGGAACTGATAGCATTGGGGCAACTTGCTACTATCTACAGATTCCAGAAGAAGTATCGACAAGCACTGGCACTGTTTCGAGACCAGTTAGTTTTGGCAGAGCAGAGAAAAGATATTGATTGGCAACAGTCCATCCTAGAAATGTTGGGAAGAATTTCCTTGGACTTAGAGGAATGGATGGACGCAAGAGATTGGTATAAGCGCGCATTAGAGTTGTTTGAACTTCGTCGTGGAAGACTTGCTGCTGAAGCAATCCAGGTGAGTTTTAATCAGCGGGGTGTAGCTCTCTATGAGCCTCTGATTCAAATAGCTTTGCTGCAAAATGAGAAAGAGACGGCATTGGAAATTGTAGAGCAGTCCAAGTCACGCGCGTTGTTGAATCTGCTGGGGACTATGCCCTTGGATTGCCCATCTAAGCAGCCCTCCTTGGTCGTGAGAGAAAAAGATCTACTTGCAGCAGAACGTGAAGTCGCCGCTTCATGGAGAAATACTAGCGAACAAGCAGTAACTGAGCGGATTGAAATCTGGCAGCGTTGGCTTCAATTGAGACGAGAACTGGAACAGGTATGGCAAGAAATGGCTCAGGAAGGAGAATGCGCAGATTATATCGCCTTGCGATGTGGAAAATCACCCGATTTGGCTGCTGTACGGAATGCATTAGTTCAATCTGGGAACAACGCGGCTACAAAAGTTGCCTTGTTAACCTATTTTGTGGGAAAAGAGACTACTTGGCTTGTCGTCATTAAGCCACATGAACCGGAGCCTTTGGCATTTGACCTCGGTGTAGAACCAGCTCACCTGCACCGCTGCGCCTTACGTCTGCTCATCGACTTCAATGGCTTGAAGCACGAGTCGATACTTTGGGGAATTGGGGATGAAACTAAAGAGGCACTGGCTCTGTCGCCGGATATCTCTAAGAAACCTCGATTACGTTTGGAAGACCCTGCAGGTGCAGGTCCACATCGCTTCTTGTTGAAGCCAGAGTACTATTACCAAATGACGTATTTGGACAAACTATCAGAAGTTCTTCTCCCAAGTCAGCTTGGCAAACTCCTCAGCGATTGCAACCTCCTATGTGTCTCAGCCCACGGTCCCCTGCACGGCTTGCCGTTCCATGCATTACGTTGGCATGATGGACGCTACCTCATCGAGAACTTTGGCGTAAGTTACGTGCCGAGTGTGGGGGTATTACGCTACTGTCAGCGCCATCACCGCGCTCGTCAGGGTAAAACGCCCAGATCTTGCTTGTTCGCAGGTATTGACGCAGTGGGAAATCAACCATTTGAACAAGACGGACAGTACCTAGCTCCTTTATTTACAGAGGTGCATAAAGGACAACAGTACTTGGCATTAGAAGGCTCAGAGGGTCCGAGAGCAGCTACCAAGCAACAGGTTTCGGCAGAGATGGAACATTTCGATGTGGTCCATCTGGCCTGTCATGGTTTGTTCGCTACTGATCGAGGAGAGAAAAATCCTCTCGAATCTGGGTTACAACTGGCAGCAAGTCCTCTTAAGTTAGTCCATCAGAGTGGATTAACTTCGGAGGATAGTTTGCTGACGGCTCGCGAGGTATTTAAACAGTCCTTGTGTGCAGACCTCATCACTTTGCGAGCTTGCTCTTCTGGCCGGAAATACGTAGAGGCTGGCGATGAATTGATGGGATTAAGCCGTGCCTTCCTATATGCAGGGGCAAACTCTTTGCTAGTTAGTCTTTGGAACGTGAATAGCCAGTCCTCCCACAAGCTCTTGGCAACGTTCTATCAACGGTGGCTTAAAGAGAATATGCCCAAGTGGAAAGCGCTGCAGCAGGCTCAATGCGACTTCTTAAACAGCGACGATAATCATTACCATCATCCCTATCATTGGGCGCCCTTCATTCTCATCGGAAACTGGGCGTAGAAACTCAACATGCAAGAGGAGGCAAAACCATGACAAATCGTACAGAACAAATCCTTGGCCTATCTCCCCGCCAAGCTCTGGCTATTATGCAGTATATGACAGCGTATCTAGCCGAGCGACGGGTTGACGATCAAAATTTTGATCCTAATCAACAGATTGAAGTACTCAACGCCGCATTCAAAGAAGCAGACTATCCACCGCTCCTAACTCCAACAGTAGAGGCAAGTGAACAGGAGGCAGGGCAAGCTGCTCAACAATTTCTGATTCTGCTGGCGGAATCAGGAGATGATAAGTTACTGGCAGAGCTGGACGGGTGGTTGACGGATCCTCCTGAAGCTGCAATTGCAGCGATCCCTCTTGTGCTTGCTGTCCCAATTGTCCTTACAGGGTGTATTGTGGCACTACAAACGAGGGTAGTTATTGAACGTACTGAATCTGGAACGTGGAGCATATATATTGAAAAGCGTTCACTAGAAGGAAAAGCCCTAGCTGAAATTGTAGGAGGTTTATTCAATGTAATTAAAGTTCTTCCAGGGAAGTAGGGCTTGATATAACCGTTCATTCCCCCAGTCAAAAATGAGCCAATTGCGCCCTTGTAGTGTATGTTAAAAACATGGCTTATCGTTTTTATCCTCAGCAGCAAAGATGCCTGGCACATCTGATTCGGAAAGCGATCACGATTACGGGAGCGATTAATCAAAAAGCGGTCCAGATTGGGCAATGAATTTAAACTAAAGTTTCGTTGAATGGGATACAGACTTCACGGGGTGAAAACGAGTCTAAAGCCCTGGTTGTATAATTTTCATCGCTCTTAAGCCTCTTTGATAAAAGGGAAGTTTATTGACATTTAAGCTCATCAATTCTTCTATCCCATCTTGGACAAAAGTTTGGGCAATTATCCAAACTTGACCATATAAGCCGACTAAAAAGTTACTATTTTTTGTCAGAACTTGCTTAACTTTTCTGAGACGACTAACATATTCTTTTTGAACTTTTTGGCAAATTGATACGCCTTTGAGACTGGAAAAAGTGTACGCGATCGCGCACAATAAAACTAAACTATGAAATTCCCGATCTCCTAATACGATTAATTGATAATTTTTCAATAACTTAAATGCTGGCTTCAGTAAGGCCTTTTGTTGAGCGAAGTTACTGGCTCCTTTCTTCATAACGGTTAATAATATCCGTCAAAGCAGAGTTTAACCCCTTTAAACTAACGTAGCGTTGGTTAACAAAAGCCAGCATCTGCGGGGTGACAACACCCCTATGTGTCGTGCTGCTTGAGTCGGTCCCAGATTGCAACCATAAGTAAATGTAGTTAGGAGATATCGTTCATGGGCTCGGTCTAGTTTGGGGTCAGAACCACTAAATGGTCCAAAGTGGCGGGTAAAGTTCGTCCAATAATCTACATTCCTGAGCAAGTCAATAAGATTACGTTCAGACATCCTTTCTTGGATTAAAGCTTCGAGAGCTTGAAGAGAAGAGCGATGGGACTGACGAGATGGTCGTTTTAAGACGGGTTCTCCCGTTTCATTAATAACCACTGAAGTATTGTTAGGATAATCCTGGTCTACACTCTGGGCGGTTTCTCTCAACACCTCGACTACGCTCGGTGTTGAGGCTGAGCGAAGCCGAAGCCTCAACCAAGCTTGAAGATGTTCAATCAAGCCATCAGCATCTGGGGGTAAGCCTAAATTCTGACAGTATTCGCCAATTTTCGGCTCACATTCGGACCAAGTTAGTAATTGAAGACGATAATCCCCATAGGACTCACTCCCCAGAATATAAATATCCCCTGATTTAAGTTCAGCAGCGAGATAGGAAAAGATGCAAACTTCAAAGTGCCGTCGCTTCATTTTCCGCTCCTGATGGGAGACCAACACTAGTTTACGCCAAGCTTCAGAAACCTAAGATAGGTCAACCTCCGCCGGAAGCCATTCTCCCCGAAGCAGTAAACTCCAGTTCAAAGGGTTAGGGATTGTTCCCACGAAGTTTGGGCGACAGTCTTATGTGACGGGAGAAGAACTGGCATTGCTGGATCAGTTGCACGACTACAT